>CAMBSB010000024.1 GCA_945870155.1 Paludibacter jiangxiensis
AAACAAGAATGCGGATACGGATTTCTTTTTTCATCGAATAGCGATTATCATTTTGGTATTTTGGATTTGTACCAATAATGACGAAAGAAATTCCTCAATTCCCTAATCTGTTTTCGACTAAAAGGGGTATTAAAACAACAAAAGCTTCATATTCTGAAGCTTTTGTTGTTTATTTTTTCTCGATTATAATTAAATCGCTTTTAATACTGTGTTTAAAATTAGCCACTTCCGATAAAACTTCGAGCATTTTGGGAAGCGATTCACCTTTTATAAATTTGAGTGTGTATCGTGTGTTCCCAAGCGTTTTATCTTTAAATTCTAACTTTTTATCGTAAGCGTCGGATAAAACGGCGAGTATCGACTCCAAAGTTTCATTTTCGAAACTGAAGTTATGCGACTGCCACGCCAATGCCCTATCCATGTTTTTTACTTTTTTGACCTGTATATTTTTTTCGCCTTTTACTAATTTTGCTTCCTGCCCAGGCGTTAAAATTACTGTTTCATTTTCTTGTAAATCAGCAAATTGAACACTTCCTTCTTTGAGCAAGGTACGTGTGTAATTTTCGCCATCGAACGCTCGTACCGAAAACACTGTACCCAATACCGTTACTGTGCCTTGTTTGGTTTCGACTGTAAACGGATATTCTTTATTTTTGGTAACTTCAAACAATGCTTCGCCCTGTAGCTCCACATTTCGGTTCTCAGAAAAACTTTTACGATAAACAAGGTTCGATTTTGAGCGTAGCGACACTTTGGAACCATCGGGCAATACCACATCCTTAACCAATTCTGTATTGTTGGCAACTACAATTTGCTGCTGATTAGCATAATAATTCAATCCAAAATAGCTTAATGTAAAAATAACGGCAATGGATGCTGCTACTCTAAACGACAGGGATGTAAACAAATTTACTTTTCGGTAAGCAGGTAATTCTATGTGCTGAGGCGAGTCAATACGCTTCTTTATCTTATCAAAAGAAGCGTTCACATCAGTTTGGGTAAAGACGATATTGTCTTTAAACCTGATTTTACGTTTTAATTCATCAATTTTCTTTTCCATTTTTCTCTTAAACAAACAATTAACTAACTACTAATTTTTATACCTTAAAAAACTAAACCTTTTACCATTAGACGCATAATATGATTGCTCACCCTAAAAGCTGCTTAAAAATTAAAAGAAATATTAAAGCCGGGTATATTTTTTTCAGTATCACTGTTATTTTTTTATAGGCAATGGCAATTTGTGCCTCCACTGTTTTGCGCGAAAGATTTAGGATTTCAGCAATTTCTTTGTATGCCAATTGGTCGTTTACCAACATTTTAAATATCATTTTACACTGCGGTGGCAGTTGTTCAATGGCTTCGTTCATTTTCGACCTGAATTCTTTCAATTCGATGGGCGAAAGAAAATGGTCGTCGGTATCGGGTATTTCTATTTCGTAGCAATTGGTATCCGGTTGAATACGTATCGCATTTTTACGAATTAAATCGATGGATAAATTTTTGGAACAAGTGTAAAGATAGGACTGAATATTGCGAATGTCGCGAAGCTCATGGCGCTTTTGCCATACAGCAACAAAGACATCCGAGATAACTTCCTCACACGACTCTCTATCTTTAAGATACGAAAAAACAAAATTACAAAGGGCAGCATAATAGGTGGTATGCAAGGCTTCGAACGCCGTTAAATCGTCCTGCTCACATATTTTTTTCCACAAATTCTGACTCTCAATATTCATTCTCTCTCGCTTTCGGGTAAGTTGGGTGCAAAAATACACAAAAATATTAAAATGGCAGACACTTTTGGGCTTGATAAATAAACTAAATTGTTGATATATTTCTATTTTGGCAGTAAAATAAGGTATATTTAAAAAAAGACTTAGACTGATTTGGAAAATCAACCTAAGCCCTTATAATATAGTCTTAAATAATTTTTAGTAAGTTATTTTACTTTTATTGAATATTAAAATAGCCTTTTAACCGAATCTCTTCGGAACTTGCACCAATAAGAATCTCAAATTTCCCAGGCTCTACCACCCAATTCATTGCAATATCAAGCATTTCAAAATCTGATTTTTGAAGTTTAAAATGAACTGTTTTAGTTTTACCCACATTCAACGAAACCCTTTCAAAACCTCCTAGTTGCGATTCGTACACAGTGATATTGCTCACCACATCTTTGAAAATAAAGTTATAGTATTTCGTCGCCTTTCCAAGCACCGCTTTTTGTAATATCCAACGCAAAATCTATTTGCTCATATTTTGCTAAATTTGCCGAGTCGATTCTAAGGTTTTTATACTTAAAATTAGTATGACTTATTTAAAATTATTTTTGTATAAATGGTTGTAAATGAGTTTATATTTCCTTCTAATTTTGCTATTAATGTAATTTTTCCCTCTTGTTTATTCGACTTTACAATCACTTGGCATTTGCCTTGCCAAGCTTTGCGCTGTGGCAGTTTATAACTTTCCAGACTAACAGGATTGGCATTGCCTACAGCTATGATTTCGCCTGCTCCTTCTATTTCAAAATTGATTAAATCTTCGGCTTTGGGGTTGCGCACGCCATTAGCATCCACAAGTTCTACATTTATATAACTTAAATCTTGTCCATCGGCAGCAATAATATTTCTATCAGCAGTTAGGCGGATATTACTGACTTCGCCTGCTGTTTTCAATACTGTAGTTGTGACTTTTTTCTTGGCTGTGATACCTAAAGCTTTCAATTCGCCCGCTTGATACGGAACATTGAAAGTAGCAGTAAATTTTGTGCTGCGGTTAGTTGGCTTTTTACCAAGAGATTTGCCATTCAAAAATAATTCTACTTGTTCGCAAGACGAATATACACTCACTTCCAAAGGTTTTCCTTCGTTGCCTTTCCAGTTCCAATCGTATACTACATCATACCAGTTCCACTGACTCCACCACTCTTTGTTTTCATTGATAGGAAAGGAAGGTTTAGGCGGTTTTACAAACAGTGAAAGTGCATTTCTTGTCCAAAGTGCATCGCGGTAATAGGATTGAGGACGTTTCCAGCCACAAATATCTATATCACCACAATAAGCCAATGTCCAAGGAAAAAGTTTGTCGTCGGGTTGAAAACCACGCCAACCAATGCTTGCTTCGCCAATATAATCCCATGATGTCCACACAAAATCGCCAATGACATACGGATTGTCAATAACTCCCATCCAATACTCAAAAGCCGTAAAAGCAGCTGACTCAGATGCATACATTACTCGGTTTGGTTTACGGAGATGGTCACTCACGTATTTTTCAGGCGCATAATTATAACCTGCCACATCCAATACATCTACAAAAGCATCTTTCGAAGCATTATCACCATTCAGCCCATGAACACCAGCTGTAACTGGACGAGTGCTGTCATAGGATTTGACGAAATCACTCAACATTTTAGCTACTGCCACCACTTCTGGTGTAGCAATACTAGGAATTTCGTTTCCAATACTCCACATAATAATACTCGGGTGATTGCGGTCGCGCAGTAGCATTGTTTCTACATCTTTTTGCCACCATTTGTCAAAAAACAAGTGGTAATCAAAAGGATTTTTGCCATCCTTCCAACAGTCAAAAGCTTCGTCGATAACCAACATGCCGAGTTGGTCGCACGCATCCAAAAATGCCGTTGTTGGTGGGTTGTGCGAAGTTCTTATGGCATTGTAACCACTGGCCTTTAGTATTTCCACTTTACGGTATTCGGCACGGTCGTAGGCTTTTGCACCCAGCGGTCCATTGTCGTGGTGCACACAACCGCCTTTGAGTTTCAGGGTTTTTCCATTGAGTTGAAAGCCCTTTGTTACATCAAACGAAATGGTCCGAATTCCAAATTTTGTTTCTGTTTTATCAATTATAATATCGTTTTGGTAGAGTTCGGTAATAGCTGTATAAAGCGTAGGAGATTCCAAACTCCACAGTTGCGGCGATAAAATTGAAATATCACCATCAACAACCCATTGCTTTGTTGATTTTACATCCAAAAGCGTATCTTTTTGTCCAACAATTTCTCCCTTTGTATTTTTTATCGTTATCAGTACTTTAACGGAGCTATGTCCAGTAGTTTCGTTCGTTAAAGTTGTTTTGAAATTTACGAGTGCGCTATTTGGCGTAACTTTGGGTGTTGTAACAAAAGTACCATAGCGAGCCACTCTAACTTCATTAACCACATCCAACCACACATGGCGATAAATACCGGAGCCCGAATACCAGCGCGTATTTTCACCTTCGTTCTGTACTTTTACTGCAATTAAATTCTTTGCATTATATTTCAATTTCTTTGAAAGGTCGATTTCGAAAGTGGAATAACCATAAGGTTGTTTGGCTAGGGATTCGCCATTGAGATACACTTCCGAATTGTTGTACACGCCGTCGAACCGAAGTATGATTCGTTTGCCTGAGTAACTCTGAGGAATATCCAATTGCTTGCGATACCAACCAACACCACCTACAGTAAATCCTGAACTTTGCTGAGCCGTTGCATTTTTATCAAACGGAGATTGTTTCCCCTCAATATCCTCAATACTCCAGTCATGAGGCAAACTGATTTTTCGCCATGCTGAGTCATTATACGCAACATTGTGAGCTCCTACGCAACCTCCTCGGTGAAAGGTCCAATCGGCATCCAGTAGGATATTCCGCTGAAAAGAAGACTGACTAGCTCCGATAAACAGCGTTTGAATTAAGAGCAAAAATAGGAAATGAATTTTTGAATTTTTCATATATCATTTATTTGATTGATTTTTTAGTTTATTTTCTTGACACCCGTTTTTGTTGGCACCACTTTTTGAATGGTTCCATCTGCATTGTACTTTAAGTAATCTACACAAATAGATCTCCGAAAAGGCATAAGTCCGTTCCAGTCGAGCACTTGCTCTACATCGGGATTATTCTGATAATATAAATCAGACGTGTGATAAAAAAGGTACCATTCCCCTTTATATTCAACTATCGAATGATGATTAGTCCCGCTATTTACTTCATCCAGAATTACGCCTTCATTTTGGTAAGGGCCAAAAACACTATCGGACATAGCATAACAGATTTTTCCATCGACAGAGGAATAGGATAGGTAGTATTTTCCTTTATACTTGTGCACCCACACAGCCTCAAAAAATTTATCTATTCCTTCAATAATATGCACTTTCCCATCATAGGAGACCATATCAGGATTCAGCTTGATGGCATTGACTGTATTTTGACCCACAAACATATAGGCCGAACCATCGTCATCAATAAGTATGGCAGGGTCAATAAAGTCGCGGTTACAAATGACGCCTGGGCTGTCCATTGATAGCAATGGCTTTCCAATTGGGTCGCGAAAAGGGCCATAGGGTCTATCGCTTACCGCCACACCAATATGAAACTTATCAGTAGGATAATAAAAATAATACTTTCCGTCCTTTTGAATGCAGTCGGGCGCCCAAGCAAATCTCTTAGCCCATGCGAGGTCATTGAGCGACAATGCCACTCCATGATCTTTCCACGTTTTCATATCGGTGGTGGAATACACATGCCAATCATTCATATTGAACCAAGTTGCCGTATCTTGATCGTGCGAAGGATATACGTATAAAGTGTCGTTAAAAACGCGTGCTGAAGGGTCGGCTGAATACATGTGGCGTATAAATGGATTCTTAGCAGACAATATTGTCGACAGCAATAAAATTGAGAATAATATTCTGTATTTCTTGTTGGGTATCATTTGTTGAATATTTTTTTATTTACGTAAAAAAAGCCTTACTTAAATGTAAAATAATCGAGCATATAATTTACTTGATAATAAAAAGCTGTTTTGGAGTCGCCTCGCATTACTAAATACAAATCGTGCACTCCTTTTGCTTCAGCATTAATACTACAAGTGAACTTTTTCCACTGAAACCAATTTTCGGTACTATTCACAGCACATTCGCCAATAAGCAGCCCATCGGGTTTATCTAATCGTAATTCAATTTTTCCGCCTATCACATTTACACCAGAACTTGCAGCCAATTCAAAGGATTTAACGCCAGCACCAAAATCTACTTTTTGAAACTGTATCCATTGCCCAGGGCAAAATACTGATACATACCAATTACCTTCTCCTGTAGGCTCCAGCTGACGATCAATACCAAAATTAGATGCGTTTTGATAATCTTCGGCTTCCATTTTCCCACGCGCATCAAGGTGAATTTCCGTTAAACCCAAGCCTTTTTTGGTGCGCGGAATTTTTGGTATTAATCCCTTTTTGGTATACTTAAATTCTTCCGCACAAATTTGTCGGTGATAATCGTCTGGACCATTCTGATGATAAAAAATGTAATTCTTCCCATTAAATTCGGTGATGCAGTTTTGCACAGATGCAGCTTTTTCCTTTTGAATAAAATACTGAAAAACGAATGGTCCATAAGGATTATCGGCTACAGCATTCGCTAATTTATCCTGCCCCTTTTTGGCTCTGCCTCCAAAAGTAGCATGAAATTTTCCATTAGCAAAATTGACCCAAGCTGCTTCATGAAAATTTTCCGGCTGCTTGAGTGTGATTACAGGACCATCCAATTCTAACATATTTTTCTTAAGCTTCACCAGATAAAATTCATCATTTTGTCCCAAATACATATAGGCCGTATCTTTATAAAACAATACGCAAGGACTTGTGAGCCAACCTGTAGCCTTTTTCTTTACGCCAGGAGTGTCGCGCGTTATCAAGGGTTTACCAAGTGCATCTTTAAAAGGTCCAGTTGGAGAATCTGCCACCATAACGCCAATTTTATCCACCATAGGAAAGTAGTAATAATACTTGCCATTCGCCTCTACGCAGTCGCCATCCCAGGCAGCACCATCATTCCAAGTGATGGTTTTACAATCAAACAATGAACCATGATCTGTCCAAATCTTCATGTCTGATGTAGAATACACATGGTAATTAAACATGTTGAGCCAGCCACCATTTTCACCCGCAGGATCATGGTCGGCATACAAATAAAGTTTGCCATCGCTGAATTGATGTGCTGCAGGATCGGCAGTGAATATGTTGGTAATTAAAGGATTTTGAGAATATGCATCAAAAATTGTCATCATAACAATGATAATGATACACGTTAGTTGATTTTTCATATGGTGCTATTTACTCTGTTTGCTGTGTGCTCCAATATTTTGTTTTCCTTTTGTTTGTAATCTGTTAGCCCAATAATCCTTTCCTCCATTGTTCTTAATCCTATTTCCTGCATTTATAGCTGGTGATTTTGATTTTACTTTAAAAAAAGATATTGTATTGATGGTTTTTGGGTTTAAATTTAACAATGAATCAGAAGTAGGCAATACCACTAGTGGATCTGCAACGATAGGGTTTAATTCAAGGCGAACGTTGGGTTGTTCTAATGAATTTGAAGCATTAAATGAGCTCCAATAAAGGTTTCTTTTGAAAACAGCACCCGAAAATTCGCCTCCAGTAAATTCTGTTGTAGCACCTGTAATTAAAAAAATATTATTTTCGAACACAAAATTCTCATAATGTCCGGGAAGGAAATTTACCCCATGCCCATATTTATTCACTATTGTATTGTTATATGCATGGAGGTTTTTCATCTGAATGGCAGCAGGGTCGCACCACATAAAAATACCGCATTGTCCATGTTTAACTCCATCATGAAAGCTGATATTATAACGTACAATATTGTTATTCCATGGTTCAGCATCTGCATATTGAAACATTCCATAACCTGCACCTTCATTATACATCGAGAAGTTATATTGCATGATGGAGTTAGTTACGCCTCCGTCGAAGTCAAATCCACCACCATCGCTTCCTTTAGCAGAGGTTTTGTTGTGGTGCGCGTAGCAATGTTGAATAATAACACTGTCGCTTTGATAAATCCATATACCAACGGGACCATTTCCGGCTCTTGGCATATCCCAGCCATTATTCATGGCTTCGCAATATTCAATTGTAGCGTTAGTAACACCACCTACAAGAATTCCGTTTCCGCTGTGGTTGTCTTTTATAGCAGGACAGCCTGGATTGTTTTCGGCAACTGAATGCCCAATATAAACGTTTCTAATTGTTTTGGTGTTATCCTTTATTTTATTTTTACGGTTTGGAGTTACATATACACCACAATATCCATTATCGTGGGCATATACATTTTTAATACTAATGTCGCTACCTCCTGTTGTCCGGATTCCGGAATATAAATAACCCGAAGCCTCAATATTATTTAGTCTCAGATTCGTGTTTTCATAAAAATCTACTCCATTGGAATTATTTCCATTCATTCTGCCAGAACCTTTACAAATTAAATTTTCAACATCTAAAAAATGGCAATCAGTTGCTAATATTGCTGTGGAGTCGGCCGAAAGAATAGTTGCTTTGCCATTTCCATAAGACGAAATTAATACAGGATTCCCTAATTCACCCGAAATAGATTTTAATACTAAACCTCCATTATAATTCAGCCCAGCCTTCAAAAGGATTTTATCACCAGCCAAATAAATTCCCTTGCTTGCTTTTTCGATTGATTGCCATGCATTATGTGGCGACAATCCGCTATTTCTATCACTTCCAGCAGAGGAATTGATATAATAACTGATGCCAAAAGTATGGGAAGAAAATAACAATAAAGTTATTAGACATAGTGATTTTATAGAGTTCATTTTATTTATATAAAATTAAAAGGAGGATGTGTTGCCCACCTCCTCCTTTATTAGTAATTAACAGTAAACTAAAACAACAATCTTTCAGTATAATACGCTTAAATAATTATCTTACAACTAATTTTTGAGTTGACGAATTATTGTCGTTGTCAATCATGCGAACGAAATAGGCACCTTTATTAAGTTGGCCAATGCTAATTTTAGATGTGATGTTACTAATCGTTTGCAATTCGCGACCAGAAAGGTCTAAGATTACTACTTTTGATAATTGGTCAAAGTTGCTAATAGTAATTTGGTCGTTAGCAGGGTTAGGATAAATATTGAATTTGCTTTCTTTCAAATTTTTCAAACCTGTAGTTCCTTGAAACACACCACGTCCGGTATAAATCATGTGAATGTACAAGTCATTGTTGTTCGTATTGCTAGCAGCTTCGATATTTTTTGGTTTACCGGTATCTTTGTCAACTACTTTAAATTCGATAGCAATTTTATTACCTGCCACAGGAACATAATCTTTCATTGCAGTAGCAAATGGCACTGTAAGCAAAAAGGTATATTCGGTAGCACTCAATTTAGTAAATTTCCTTGTAATACCCAGACCTACCAATGGAATGCCCCAGTTTACAGTTCCAGCGGTAGTATAAGAAGCCTCTAAACCAAGGTAGCTACCTCCAGTACCATTGGCATTAATACCTGTTTTGTAAGCACCAGCTTTACCCCAATAAGCAAAACTTTGACGAGAATCAACTTGCCATTTACCTTTGGCAACTGAATCTCTAAATGCTGGATCCAAAACAAATAAATCAGCCATTTTTGCACTATCGGCATAAGGGGCATACATCAATTCGAATGCTTCTTGTTTTGCACTATCCAATGGAAAAATATAATCATCGGTAGCTTTAAAAAGCACATAAAGATTATCTACATCGTACATGTATTTTACGGTACCCGAAAAGTCAGCAGCATCAGCCGGTTCTCTTTTTTTTGCAGCATCAACAAAATACTTGTTTACAGGAGTGCCTGCAGGTAGTAAATCCCATACGTCGACAACATTAGAAGTAGCTGCATTCCAGCTAGCAGGTGCTACATTAATTTTGTACTCTAATCGGGTTAGATATAAATCGGAAACACGTTTGTGCCATGCACTGTCATTTACATGGTTAGTACCCTCGTAACCATTTAAACCTTTAAAAATTGCTGCACCCCACGACCACGATGGTGCTTGAGCAAACATTGAACTTAGGCTAATAAAAGCCATTACAAAAAGTAAGTTGAACTTTTTCATAAATAATTGAAGTTAATTGTTTGTAATAATCTTGATTTCATTTTTTTGCCGTGAAACGACTTTGCAAATATATAGGGTTTTGCAGCGAACTGCGTCATTTTTCAGCCTGATATTCTAACAATATAGTACCTATTTTTAGCAATATTTGCCACATTTCTTATCTGTACAATTTTGCGATTGCTGTACATATATGGCATGTAAATTTCTGTAATATACTAATTATCTGTATTTTATATAAACTTAAAAGGGTTTTATCACTGTATATATATCTTGTTTTCACTCCAACACAGCTACAAAACCACCATTTGGCATTACATCAACTGTAAATTCATCATCATTTTTCAGAATGGTTTCTTTACAACTAAATGTATCATTGGTTTGTCCATCGGAGATTATAACAGAATGATAATTTTTCCCTTTGCTTAGAAATTTAATAGGCACTTTTATATTTTTAGTGCTTGTTTCGCCATTTATTCCGGCTACATACCATTTTTCGCCAAACTTACGGGCAAGTACAATCTCTTTTCCGGGGTAGCCCGAAATAAATTTAAAATCGTCCCAAGCAGCCTTTGGATAGTTTGAAATAAATGATTTTATAAAAACAGGCTGTTTCAAATAAGTTTGAGGCAAATCCACAAGATGATTTACACCAGACCCAAAAACTATTAATTGGGCTAATTCGTTGGCATACGTAGTTACATGCTTGAAGGTACTGCTTGTTAAACCCATCGATGTATAATCCATTGGACCAGTAAGGTTACGGGTAAAAGGCAACACAGTATTATGCCAAACTGTGGCTTGTGGAAAAATGGAATCATAAATATAATACTCGCCACCTCGCACGGCTTCCATAGACATAAGGTTAGGGTAGGTTCTGTTCCAGCCACGTGGTAAGGTGCAACCGTGAAAGTTTGCCATCAATTTATTGTCGGCTGCATCTTTCAGTATATCAACATATTGTTTAATAATGTGTTGCTTGTCGGACAAGAAGAAATCGATTTTAACGCCTTTGACACCAAGCTTATGAATGCGTGCAAATTCTGCTTTTCGTATTTTGTCATTATCCATAAAATCGCGTGGTTGCTCAGTAACTGTATTGTGCTTACCACCAGAATTGTACCAAAGCCAAATGCCAACATTTTTAGTGTTTGCATAACTAATCAGCTGTTCAATAGTTCCTCTTTTCATGTAATTCCAATTGGCATCCACCAAAAAATAGGGGATTTTCCAGGCAGCTGCAAAATCGATGTATTTAATTAGCGATGTATAATCTTTGGGACTATCTGGTTCTGCCCACCAACTCCAACTTGCTAATCCGGGTTTAATCCATTCGGTGTTGGAAATTTCGGTTTTATTATTCAGACTTGTAACAATATCCGACTCAACAATATTTCCTAAGGATTTATCGCTAACTAAAAAAACACGCCATGGCGTTTCCCAAGTTTGAGTACTGAAAGTTGGCAATTCGGAGCCTTGACCTAAACTCTCACCCTTTAAAGGATAGGCCAATGCAAAGGTTTTGGTGTTTAGTGAATCAGGTTTTACTAATCGAGAAGCGGGCGATGAGCCATCCAATCCGGCTTCGGTCACAAACAACCAGTTTTTTTCAAGCTCAAAAAGTGCTGCGTAGGACCAACCTTTTTGTTGAAATGGCAGACTATCATTGACAATGCCATTGTAATAATATGCCTCGTAACCAACCGTTTGCGAATCACTTGGATTGTAAGGTTGAACCCATGATTTTACATTGGTGGGCAAATTGACAGTGGAAACCTCGCTTAAAACCTTTACTGATTTTAACTCTGCATTGTTTAAAATATATTTAAAAGCTACTCCGTTATTATAGGCACGTAATTTCAATTGAAAGGTTTGACCTTGACTATTTTTAAATGTAAGTAGTAATTCGTTGGCGTTGTTCTTACATTTCTTTTTATTTCCGGCAATTAAACTATAGTCCTCATCTATCACATTTTCGGTGGCTTCCACTAAAGTCAAACCGTCAACAAAATCAGCTTCAGAGCTTGTTATTCCGAGTAATGAATTTTCAATTACTTTAATGCTATCAAAAATTAAATTGTAGGCCAACTTATTACTGTCTTTAGTTTTATAAATCTCAATAACTGTCTTACTATCAGGTGATGAAAGTTTCCAATAGTCAGCATTATTTGCACAACTGCACAAAGTACTGATTATAATTACAAGAAATAGCCAAATTTTAGAAGCTGATGAGAGGTGATTTTTACAATGCATACATTTGCTTTTTTCGGGTGAATTTTTAGTAAGTCAAAAGTAGTAGTAAAGCATTGCAAGTCATTAACGATATTGTATATATTGCTAATAGAAATGTACATATTTTCAATTGATTTTGTATTTTCCGGCATATTTCGAAGGCAATTCGCCAAACTGCTGTTCGAAGCACTTGCTGAAATAACTCGGATTGTTAAAGCCGCTCTGCAATGCTGCTTCGTTGACATTAAACGTTCCTGATTGTAGTAATTGCGCTGCTCTTTTGAGTCGTACTGAGCGAATAAAGTCATTGATGGACTGATTTGTTAGCGCTCTTACTTTACGATAAAGCAATGTGCGACTAATACCAATTTCGCGAGTGAAAAGCTCCACATCGAAATTAGGATTTTCCATGTTTCGTTCGATAATATCCATTGCTTTTTGAAGGAAATTATCCTCGGATTTGTTTACTTTAATGTTGGTAGGTTGCAGCGTAATGATTTTACCAAAACGTTCCCTCAGTTTTTTGCGTTGTTCTATTAAATTTTTAATTCTAATTTCGAGCAAGTTAATTTCGAATGGTTTGGTAATATAATCGTCGGCTCCGGTTTCCAATCCGGTAATTTTCTCTACATCAGCATCTTTGGCAGTAAGCAGAATGATTGGGATATGATTTGTTCGCTCATCTTCTTTTAGAATTTTACTAATGGTCAAACCATCATCTCCTGGCATCATAATATCGCTCAAAATAAGGTCGGGCATGCATTCAAAAGCAGTGTTTAAACCCTCGGTACCGTTGAATGCCGACTTCACCACATATTCGGCAGAGAAATGTGATGATAGGAATTCATTTAAATCTTTGTCATCTTCTATGATAAGCAAAATAGCTTGTTCATATTGCAAATCTTCGTTTTGAGAATCAATTTTCGATGTGATTTGACTACTTGTCGATTCAATAAAATGAAGGGCTTTCAGGTTGGTTTCTATCTGAACGTTCGAAACTTCCGAAATTTCGTTTGGTGCAAAACATTGCAAATCGATAGGCAATGAAACAATAAATTCAGAACCTTTACCCTTTTCGCTTTCTACTTCAATGGTACCATAATGACTAATAACCAGCTCCTTAGTGAGTGAAAGTCCAATTCCAGCACCGGGAGTGTTAATTGAGTTTTCGTGTTCGACACGATAAAAACGCTCGAAAATCTGATTCTTGAGGTTCTCAGGTATTCCAATTCCAGTATCAGTAATTCGGATGGTAACACACGAAATCGGATTGTTGCTAGGGCAAGTTTCCAGCGTGGTTAACTCATTTTGTAGACACACAATGATACTTCCACCATCTGGCGTATTTTTAAATGCGTTGGACAACAAATTATACACAATTTTCTCTATTTTGTCCCAGTCGAAAAACCCTTCGACAGGTGTATTTGGAGCATCATATTGATAATAAATGCTTTGTCGTTCAGCTCTCGAAATAAATGTATCAAATATTTCGCGCAAATATTTGTTAATATCGCCCGATGAAACTTTAAGCTTCAGTTGGCCGGCATCAATGCTACTCAAATCGAGTAATTGATTGATCAACCTCAACAGTCGATGCGCATTGCGTAACATGATTTCGTATTGCTTTTTCAAGGTTACAGCTGCGGTTTCATTTATCAGCTTATCTAATGGCCCTATAATCAATGTCAATGGGGTACGAAACTCGTGCGATATGTTGGTGAAAAACTTGGTTTTTGTTTTGTCGACCTCCTGAAGGCGTACGGTTTGCTCTTGAATTTTTTCTTGTTGCTCCTGAAGGTTTGCATTATATACTTTTAATTTGTTGGCTTGCAAGGCAATTTCATCCTTTTGTTCCAACAAGTCCTGATTGGCTTTTTCTAGTGCTTCTTTTTGCTGATTGATAGTTTCGGTACGTTTCTCTACCTTCTTTTCGAGCAATATGTTTTCCTTCTTTATTTTATTTACCCGAATATAATAATAGAGAAAGATTAACCCTACAACAAGCATGATTCCTAACAATTTAAACCACCATGTTAAATAAAAAGGAGGATGGATATTAATCATCAATTCGATGCCCGTTTCGTTCCATACATCATCGTTGTTGGAGGCTTTTACTTTTAATATATACTTGCCTGGGGCTAAGTTATTATACACAGCCATATTTTCGACATCAGGTTCGTTCCATGTTTTTTCGAGCCCTTCTAAGTACCACGAATACTTATTTTTACTCGAATTTTGGTAATCCAGCACCGCAAATTCAATCGCTAAAAAATTCTCTTTGTAGCTGAGTTCAATTTTTTTTGAAGTAACAATACTTTCCTCGAGCGTTTCTCCAATGGGTACATTTTTATTAAATAACTTGAAGTTTGTAAAAACGATATTGGGAATATTCTTATTTTCTTCAATGTTTTTAGGATTGAAATAAACAAGTCCATTTTCGGTGCCAAAATACATAACTCCATTCTGATTTTTATATACTGAACCGGCTAAAAACTGATCGGTGGGTAAACCATCTGTTGTAGTGTATTGTACAAACCGTCCGCTTTTTTTATTGAGTTTGAAAAGCCCCTTTGATGTTGCTGCCCAAATATTCTTTTGGTTATCTTCTTTGAGCGATTGAATGCTCAAATATACCAATCCTTCGGATGCACCAAAATGTTGAAAAGTTTTCGTTGAAGGGTTATATTTATCCAATCCATCAATCGTTCCAATCCACAGATTTTTTTCACTATCCAAACATAAGGAAAGTATCTTGTTGTTCGATAGTGAATTTTGATTTTGCTTTTCGGAAAAAAAATGCGTAAACTTTCCTGTTCGGGGGTCGAGGTAATTTAATCCTTGTGCAGATGTACCTATCCAAAATCCACCCTTGTCATCTTCTAATATACATCCTGTGGTATTGCTACTTATACTGTTTTCGTTTTTAGGATCGTAAGTATAAGTTTTAGTTGTATTAAATTTGGGATTGTAACAAACTAAGCCATTGCCCGATTTGCAAAGCCAAATCTGGCCTTTGGAATCGGGGTAAATATCCCAAATGTCATTGCTCGAAAATGATACTAATTTTTCTTTATTAAAAAGTAGTTGCTGCGCTTTTTGGTTTTTGGGATTGAATTTTATCAATCCGTCTTTATCTGTTCCAATCCATAAGTTGCCCTCATTGTCTTGGGTTATTCCTGACACCAAAACAGATTGCAACTCCCGAATATTATTATATGATTTGAGCGTTTTTGTTTTAGGATTTAGGCTGTACAAACCATTCTCGGTACCTAACCACAATTCATTATCGTTCGACTGGAAAACAGAGAAAATTCGGTTGTCGCCAATTTCATCCGACTCAATGCTTATGGTCTGAAATGTGTTTTTGACAGCTGAGAATTTGTTGATGCCTCCATTGTGCGAGCCTATCCACAAATTACCTCGCTTATCATCATAAAGTACCCTTATATCCGAAGAGGTTAAACCAGATTCATCATTCTTATTACTATACAAGGATTTTATAACTTTATTTTGCGATTTATCAAAAATATAAAGACCATCGCGCGTTGCCACCCACAATCGACCATTATTATCATCATAAAAATCTTCTACTATATTCTTATCCAACTGATTGCTTGTTGGTAAAATGGGTATGAAACTAATATTGGCTGCAAGGCGTTCAAATTTAATTATACCAGCGTTTGAACCAATCCAAATAATTCCCTTTTTATCCTCGTAAAAGGTGTTGAGCTGTGTAAAATCTTTAGACGGCGCCTGATTTTTTAAAAATGAAAATTCTTCTATCGAATCGCTTTGAGGATTGTAAATATATAAACCATTGTGCGAGGCAATCCAAATAGTGTTCATACGGTCCTGCATAATAGCCCTTACCGTATTTGTTTTGAAAATATTCCTTCCGAATTGCTTAAATTTTGATGTTTTCGTGTCGAACTTGAGCAAGCCTCTATCCCAAGTAGCTATCCAGATATTACCAGCCTTATCAGCCATTAGCTCGCTCATAATATTATTTCCTTCGAACTTTTGGTCGATTTCGGGTAACAAGTAACCCTTAAAATTTTCTTTTCGGGCATCGTATAAGTAAAGGTATTGTTCGGTTACTACCCAAAGTCTTTTTTGTTTATCCAAACAAAGTCCGTTAATATAATTGCTTTTGAGAGAAGTCGTATCATTGGGGTTGTTTTGAAAAAGTTTTAAAGCCCTTCCATCGTACCTATACAAACCTTCGCGGGTAGCAAACCACATAAAACCAGTATTGTCTCTCAGAATATCTTCTATGAAATACTGGCGACGAAAGTCATCTAAATTTATACGAGTAAATTCAAATTCGCGAGTAGCGATAAGTTTAGGAACTGCTACAATGGCTTGTAATAGGCAGATAAAATAAAATAATATAGTGATTATGATTTTCATGGGAATGTATTGAAGGAATTTTGACCAAAATAAGTATTTTAATTTATGACGAAATAGGTGTCTTTTACCCTAAACACTTTTTCAAAAAGATTTTTTCAAATGTGTTTTCATTTTTCAAAAAAATAATAATTTGTAGCAAATTTAATATATAATTTACGCTCTGAATATGAATATGTACAAAATTGTCAGTAAAATAATCAATTCTACTAGTAGTTGAATGTATTGTGACTTTATATGAACAATTGGAACATTTTTTTATAATATGTATTTGTAGTTTTGTCCTGTTAAGTCGTTACGAATCTTATTACGTCTAATGACATATAAATTAATCACAAAAACATTTTTTATGAATCACTTAAAAAGTAAACAATTTCTATTGTTTTCAATTCTTTTTATGTTTGGTTTTGTTGGAGCAATTTCTGCCCAAAACAAAACGTTGACAGGAAAGATAATTGATGCAGTTTCAAATGAGGCATTAATTGGTGCCACCGTACAAGTTGGTAATTCAACCAGTAAAGGAACAATTACAGACATTGATGGTAATTTCACACTTACATTAAATTCCAACGAAAATGAATTAACAGTGTCCTATATAGGATACGAAAAAAAAACAGTCGAAGTAAAAGGCAAAACATTTGTTAGTCTCTCACTTAAACCCCTTACCAAGTTAATCGACGAGTTAGTGGTTATTGGTTATGGCACCCAACGCAAGTCGGACATAACAGGTGCTGTTTCGGTGGTGGACACCAAAGATATTATTCGTGCCAATGCATCTTCGTTCGACAAAGCATTGCAAGGAAAAGCAGCCGGTGTGATGGTAACTCAAAATTCTGGTCAACCGGGCGAAAGCAGTTCCATTCGTATTCGTGGAATTGGTTCTATCAGTAAAACCTCCGACCCGCTTTATGTCATCGATGGACTAATAACAAGCAGCGGTGCATTAAATTCTATTAATCCTGCCGATATCGAATCCTTACAAGTATTGAAAGATGCTTCGTCGGCTTCTATTTATGGTGCGCAAGGTGCCAATGGTGTTATTCTTGTAACCACTAAAAAAGGAGAAAAAGGGAAGACAAAACTCAACTTCTCCCACTACACAGGTATTTCAGAAGTGCCAAATTATTTTGACATTTTAAATGGAGATGAATATGCCAAACTGATGAGCCAAGCATGGGCAAACGAAATTGCGGCCAACCCAAGTCAATCCGATGCTTTCAAAAAAGTATATGACAATTACCTTCTTGACCCAAACAGAAAATCGGTAAATATGCCACGCTTATTAACTCAAACCGGTTTAAAACAAGATTTTTCGTTATCGGCAACTGGTGGTGGCGAAAACAGCCGATTTGCATTTTCAGGTAATTATTACGACGAAAAAGGAACGATGATAAATACCAGTTTCAAACGCTATACGCTTCGTTTGAATTCGGAGTTTGATATAAACAAACGCTGGAAAATTGGTGAAACTTTTTCTTTTTCGCGCATTGAAGACCGAAAAACATCGCAGTTAGGCGGCAACTTGTGGCAAAGCGCAGTTATCACTTCGCCTATCATGCACTTATACGAACCAGCGAATCTGGGAGGTTTTGGTGGTCCCGATCAAAATGTAACTGGAGCAAACGACAAATCAAATCCTTTTGCCGAACAAAGTTTAAACAAAAATATTTCTCAAAACAACAGAGTGAATGGTTCGCTCTATTCTCAATTTGAATTTGTCAAAGGCTTGACCTACAAATTTAATTTAGGTTTTTCGTATGGTAATAACTACGCCAACCTTTGGGCTCCGGCTTATTTCTTAGGCCCTTATGGCAACCGTAACAATCCAACCTCTACGCTTACCGAACGCAACTCCTTGTCGCAATCCTTTATAGTGAGCAATGTATTGAATTATGTTTTCACATTAGCCGAAAATCATAATTTTAATGCCATGATTGGACACGAAGCAGTTTCAGACCAATGGAATAGCACATCTGCCACTGGGTCGAATTTTGTGAGCGACGATATTAATGTGATGAGTCAGGCACAAACTACTAATGCTATTTCAGGCGATATTACACAGCATCGTACACTTTCGTATTTTGGTCGTTTTATGTACGATTACAAGGGTAAATATCTTTTTACTACAAGTTTACGTAGAGATGGGTCATCGCGCTTTGGAGCGTTGAGCCGTATCGGATATTTTCCTTCGTTTGCATTGGCTTACAAATTGAACGAAGACTTTTTGCCAGATGTAAAGGAAATCGACCTCTTAAAAGTAAGAGCCGGCTGGGGTAAAACCGGTAATGAAAACATTGGCGATTATGGATTTGCTGATTATATTCAAGCTCCACGCGAATCACGCTATGTATTTGGAACAGATCAGCATACTGTATATGGAGGCACTATTCTTCGTTCGTTTGGCAACGAGGCCATTCGTTGGGAAGCAGCTCAAATGACCAATATTGGTTTGGATATCAATGCATTTAAAAATTCTATTCAGTTTACAGCCGAGTATTACTATAAAAAGCAAGATAATATGTTGGTAAAAATTGATTTGCCACGTGTGTTTGGTCGCCAAAATCCAGATGCCAATCCTTGGGTAAATATTGGGCAAATTAATAATTCCGGATTTGAATTTAATTTGGTTTACAAAAAAACAATTGGTGATTTGTATTATTCAGCTTCCGGGAACTTGACAACCATCAACAATAAAGTGGTTTATCTTCCAAAACACATTCCAATTTACGGCAATTCGACTATAACTGCCGAGAATCACGCCATTGGTAGTTTCTATGGATATATCTTCGATGGGATTTTTCAATCGCCTGATGACATTGCCAATCATGCGCTTCAAACTGGCAACCCCCAACCGGGCGATATGAAATTCCGTGATTTGAATACAGATGGAAAAATAGATGACACCGATAGAACCATAATAGGTAAACCTACGCCTGATATTATTTATGGTTTTAATTTCGAAGTTAATTATAAGAATTTTGATTTCAGTGTCAATTTTCAAGGCATACAAGGTGTTGAAATTTTCAACGCTGTAAATGCCGGAATTGCTTTGGGTACGGATGCTTCGGGACATGATAATAATCGGTTAAAATCGGCACTGAATTATTGGTCGTCAACAAATCCGACAAATTCGCAAACACGTTTGGGTGTAACGGATGCAGCCAATAACACACGAACTTCAACTTTCTTTATTGAAGATGGAGCGTATTTGCGAATGAAGAGTTTACAGCTGGGCTATAATTTCCCAAGTGTAGTAAATAAATTGGTTGGTGTGAAAAAAATCCGTGTGTATGTATCGGCAAACAATTTATTGACTATCACAAAGTACAGCGGTATCGACCCTGAAATTTCGAGTTGGAATCCACTGGGAAGTAATATTGATTGGGGTTCATATCCTGTGCCTAAAAGTTATATGGCAGGCGTAGTGATTGACTTTTAAGATGTATAAACTATAAAAACTTCAACACAAAAAAAATAAACATATGAAAACAAATATAATTAAAACGGCATTACTTATAATTTCAATTTTTGCGATGCATGCTTGTCAAGATGATTTTTTGGATTTAAAGTTGAAAAATTATCAGACATCTGAAAATTATTTCACAACTGAAGCATCAGCGTTGGCTGCCACCAATTCGTGCTACGATCCTATCAAAGGACGTGGGTTATTTGGCATCAATTTCCAATACTTCTTCTATCCGGCCGACGACAGGATACTATTTGAGACCCCTGGTCAAGAACAATTACTTTATAATGCCGAAAGTGGAAGCATTGGAGGAAACGGCAGCAATTTTGCATTGTGGGATTGTATTTATCGTGGTGTTTTTCGTGCCAATATGGCGCTTGAAAAAATTCCACCAATTGAATTTAAGGCAGCTAATGAGCCCTTAAAACAACGTTATTTAGCAGAAGCAAAATTTATGCGTGGCTTGTATTTTTTCTATGCAAAGATATTATTTGATACACCTCCAGTAATTCTGAAAGTATTGAAAAACCCAAGCGAAACAGTAACCAACGCCACATCTGAACAAATTTGGAAACAAATTGCGTCCGATTTGAAAAGTGCTGTTGAAGTACTGCCCGATAAGTATGACGATGCCAATGTAGGTAGAGCAACAAAAGGAGCTGCTAACGCACTATTAGGCAAGGCTTATTTATATCAACAAAAATGGGATTCTGCAAAAATATATCTCAAAAAAGTGATTGACTCAAATACCTACGAATTAATAAAAGCGCAGGCCGAAACCAAAGAAGATTATATCGCTGCTTATCAATGTAATTTTACGCCTAAAGAGTTAAAAGTAGGTGCTAGAGTTTATAAAGCAGAAAACAATAAAGAATCTGTTTTCGAAATTCAGAACAGCGACAATACCGAAATGGGTTATCCTAATGGCGAATGGTCGCCGGGAAATGGTTCTGACGGATCCTTGCTTTCTGCATGGTTTTGTGGCGTAACTGGTTATAAAAATGTGTGTCCAACAGCCGAAGCGGCTGCTATTTTTGAGGTAGGTCCAGTGGCACTCTCGTTAGCAAAAGACCCACGATTTTATGCTAACATTTTCACTACCGCCGATACATTATCTAAAAATCCTGCATCTAAATACTACAACAAACCGTGGATAACAGCTTATGCTCCGGCTACAGGACAGGGCGTGGGACTTAAAAAATATTATTGGCCCGTTCATGAAAGCGTTACAGCTGCTCCCTATTTCGACCCTAATAATTGGCGTTTGATTCGTTATGCCGACGTATTATTAATGTATGCCGAAGCCAGTTTGCAATTGAATAACGACGCTGATGGAAGTGGACTTGTTCAAATGAACGAAGTACGTAAACGTGCCGGAATGCCAATCTTAACTGCTCTTACTCCCGATGCAATTATTCGCGAACGCGATGTGGAATTGTTTGGTGAGTGTTTACGCTATCACGATTTGGTTCGTTGGAGTTTATTACCCACACCTTGGGTAGTGCCTGAAAACTTGAAATACTTAAGCGGTTACTACAAAAAAGGTCGCAACGAGTATTTACCAATTCCACAATCGGAAATTGATGCTATGCAAGGTGATTTGGTTCAAAATAATTATTGGAAATAATAATTCAATTTGAAGATTTGAAAATTTGAAAAAAACAGGTCGTAAATAACTTCAAATAAGAAATATATAATACAAAAGATATGAAAAAATACATTTATAATGCCAAAACAGTTGGTTTGCTACTGTTAATGTTCTCATTTTTTACTGGCTGCGAAAAAGAACCAGTTGTACAAACTGGAGCAAATTTCGAGATTGTAACTCCCGAGCCATACAAGGCAGGCGAAGTTGTTAATTTCAAAGTAATAGACAACGCCGATTTTTTAACTTTTTATTCGGGTGCAAAAAACGAAGATTATGCCAACTATCCAAAAAGTAAAGGCACCATAATTTCCAATGGGGAATTTAGTTACATTTATCCACAAGCCGGAACCTACGATGTGACAGTTTTGGGCAACAGCTTTGGACAACAAGCTACGAAATTTGAAAATGCACTGTTGACAAAAAAAATCACTGTAATTGACACACGAACAGGCATTTCCGATTTTTCAATATTAAATCCAGCACTGACGGGAAAAATTGACAATGTGGCTGGTTTAGTAACATTTACAGTTACAGGAAGTCAAGACATTTCAAGTCTGACTCCACTCATACTCCCTGTTTCGAAACAAGCTAAAATCTATCAAAAAGGAAAGGAAACAAATGTGAACGATACAGTTGTGAAAGGAGCTGCCCTCGACTTTAATAAAGACACATTGTTTACGGTGTTGGCACCACATGGCGAAAAACAAGATTTCAGAGTAAACTTTATCAAATCGGGTAACCCAAGTCGTGCACTATTAACTTTCACGGTTACTCGCTTTACAAAAAACGGAGCCACGACTACACAAACAATAAATGCAACTATTAACGAAGCTGCAAAAACGGTTGATTTAGTATTGCCTACGGGCACCGATATTACCAAAACCATTCGTATGTGGGCTACAAGCTCCAGTTTACTTGGTGCTACGGCTATAACAATAAATACAACAACGGGCTATAAATCGGTGAGTATTGTTGCACCGGGAAATTCACTTGTAATTGCTGCAAACCCATCAACGATAAAAGTAATGGCTGAGTCGGGCGCTGTGGCTGAATATACGCTGAACATTTCATTTAATTAGTTAGTGTTTTTAGGGTTGTTTCTTTTATACGGCTGTCTATTCAATGCAAAGTAGGCAGCAGTATAAAAGAGATAAAAATTGTCTTCCTGTATGTAATTCATGATTTCCTAATATTGTTAATTCTACTTTACTGAAATAAATCTTAGGCAATTTTTAACTACAATAAACAATAGAAAACAAAGAAAAGATAAATTTAAGTACACATTAGATAAATACCTAACGGTATTTTAAGAGAAATCTCTTACTAATAAAACAGAAAACATTAATCTATTGTTTCTGTTGTGGTTTAATCTTTAATTTGGTAAAGTAGAATTAATAGGAAACTAAAAATCAATCAATTTTATACAATACTAATATTTATGAAGAAAAAAGTGGCTAGTTATAGTTTAATACTTTTATTTTTTGTTGTTTTTGCAGGATTAATTCAAGCTTGGAAAGAAAACAGGAATCCTTTTGGAATGTACTCAAAAACGAAAATTCAAAATAAATCAATGTCTGAATACCTGTCTAATGATGGGAACAAAATTAAAACTGATAACAAAAATTATTCAATATCTTCAAACATTAGAGTTGAATAATATCTTTAACAGTTTTCAGTAAAGCACTTTAAAATAATCAATCAGCAATATTCCGTTATAATATTCACTAACAAATTTTAAATAAAATTAAAAACTATTATTAGAAATGCTTAAAAAAACCTGATCGGTTTCAGAATAATACATGATTCTGTCGTATTGTAATATTTTTATCAAAAGTGGAAAGTAGAATGTATGTTTTCCTATCAACCCAAAATTATGAAAAAAAGTATTTTCATTTTCTTTGCTGTTTATACTTCAATGCTAACATTCGGTCAGGCCTTTACTTGGAAAAGTGTGAACTTGCAAGGAATGGGCTATGTTACTGGCATGATTTCACATCCTACAAGTGGAGACATTTATGCAAGAACTGACGTGTATGGTATATACAAGTGGGATGCTGTGAATAGCAGATGGACCCCACTTTGCGATGGAAAAATAAGTAAACCTAACATCGAAACTTTTGCTATCGACCCCACCAATGCAAATAATATTTATATTGTAGGGGGTAATAATGAATCGGGCAGTTTGTATAAAAGTACCGATAAAGGAAGCACTTGGACTGAATTACCCAATTTTCTTTCCAAGACATTATTAACAAGCGGAAATGGTACATGGCGTGGTGCCGGCGAAAGATTAGCTGTAGATCCAAATAATGGTGGAAAAGTTCTTTTCTTTGGTTCGCGAAATGCTGGACTTTGGAAATCGACCGATGCAGGCGCAACTTGGGTACAAATACCAACAACCAATATTCCAATTGGCAGTGCAGGTGGTGTTATCTTTGTTACATTCAATTCAAGTTCTGGAAATGCAACCACCAATTCTCAGAAAATTTACGTTGGAGTGCAAGGTCAGGGTATTTATGCTACCAGCAATGGTGGCACAAGTTGGACGCTTTTAACCGGTGGACCTGCTACAACAGCTTTTCCTGTAAGGTCATCTATTACAACTGCCGGTGTTCTATATATAACTTATGCTTCGTTAGAAGGTGGTTCGGCAACCGGTTATGTGTATAAATATAGTGGCACAGGATCTGCGTTAACCAATATAACTCCATCTGGAAAATCGGGCGAAGGATTCTGGGGAATTGCAGTTGACCCTGCTAATGAAAATAATGTGGCTACTTATCAATGGAATCCAAGCAACGGAAATGGAATTCATTATTCAACCAATGGTGGAACTTCGTGGACATCCAAAACATTTACACGTGTTGATCCAAGTTGGTATCCAACCTGGTCGGGCTGGACTTACTCGGCTGCTATGATTATGGATACAGCCGCTCCCACTAAAGTATGGTTAACTACCGGTTTTGCTGTTTACAATACTCCTAACATTTCTGTGGCAAGTCCTGTCTGGACTGCCAAAATGGCGAATTTTGAAGAGTTGGTGGTTAATAATGTGAAATGCCCACCTGTTGTTGGTGGTGCAGAATTACTCACTGGATTTGCTGATAAACAAGGTGTTCGGGTATTAAATAAAGATGTGGTACCTACAGCTACTTTTGAACCCGATGCGTTTGGCATTACCACAGGGCTTGCCTATTGCGAAGCAGATCCTAACTTTATAGTCAGTGTTGGTGGCGATCAAAACAATGGTACTGATTGGGAAAGCCTTAATCAAAAGTACCGTAAATCAATCGATAACGGTGTAACATGGACTAATTTTACAAGACCAACTACCACGTCGGTAAATGGAAATATTGCCGTATCTGCTACCGACAAAAATCGCTGGGTGATTGCACCTAAAGACAGAATGTCAACTTTTAATGATCCATTATATACTATAAATAGTGGAACTTCATGGACAGCAACCACGGGAACCCCAAGCAATAAAGAAAATGGCTGCACAGAGCAATGGAGCGGAAGTGAGTTCTTGGTTGCAGATAAAGTAAATGGAATGACCTTTTATTATTATTGTGACCAAAATACCTCAGGAACCAGTGGTTTTTATGTAAGTACGAATGGTGGTGGAACTTTTGTTCAAAAATACACAGGATTGCCATCTTACTATAAATCTCAAATTGCATCAGTTCCGGGCAAAGAAGGGCATGTGTTCTATACCAATAAAAACGGCAGTGCACTCTATTTAACAACGAATGGAGGCACTACGTGGACTGCAGTTTCATCTGTTACCAGTTGTAAAAGTATCGGATTTGGTAAAGCAATTTCACCATCCGTAGAACCTACGCTTTATATTAATGGCACTATTGGTGGCAATACTTCAATTTACAAATCAACCGATTATGGACTGACCTGGCAAAATATAAATGATGGAAGCTTACCTATTAACAATGTCGGGTCGGTAAGTGGTGATATGCGCACTGCCGGTCTTGTTTACTTAACAACTGGTGGACGTGGCGTTTTCTATGGTAAAAGCAATAATTTAACTACTGATATAAATTTACAGTTCCGAGATGAGGTGATTTCACTTTATCCTAATCCCGCAAAAGAATATGTGAATTTAAATATTGAAAACAACAAAAGTAAAGCGGATATTTCTATTGCTGATTTGACAGGTAAAACAATTAACAAGATTGAAGTTACAGCTGTTTCAAATTACATACTTCAAACCTCAGAATTAGCTAAGGGAATTTATATCTTGAACGTTTTTTTAGATGGTAAAAATCAGAATAAAAAGCTAATAATACAATAAAAAGAGATTTTCAAAAAGGCAATAAGCAACCAAACTACTGTGAAGTTTTTATTGCCTTTTTGAAATTCATATTTATATAAACTTTTAAATATCAAAAAACTTAAAATGAACAATCACAAGTTTTATTGCCTCATTTTACTCTTTACATTATATATGTTGGGATTAACGCATGCTCAAACAACCATACTACCAAACAACGCTAATTTACAATATACGGGGCGAATTGATTTCACTGCGCCAAGTGCGCCTGTGCTCTATTATGCCGGAAGTTCAATTACTACTCGTTTTGATGGTACTTCACTCAAAGCGTCATTTAAAGATATTACCGGTAATAATTATATCGGGTTTATTATCGATGGTGGAGATATGATTGTAAAATCTGCTTTTAGCAAAACGAGTGCATCGGTTCAAACAATTGCTACCGGACTGACCAATACCACACATGAGTTGATAATTGTAAAGCGCAATGGTCCAAGTGCAGGCGCCATCGTATTTTATGGACTAACACTTGATACTGGAAAATCTTTATTGGCACCACCTTCCAGACCAACAAGGAGAATAGAAATTTTTGGAAATTCTATTTCCGCAGGAGTTAATGCCGACAATTTAGCCACCAATGATGATAAAACGACCACTTTAGACAATGGTTGGAATTCCTATGGAAATATTTTGGCGCGGAAATTAAATTCTGAAATTCATAACAATGGCATTCCAGGTATTGCCGTAATGACTGGAACTGGCTATTATCCTACTTCTGCCGATGTGGCTTATAATAAATTAAGTCCTTTTACCGGCTACTACAGCAATTGGGATTTCAGCAAATACATACCACAATTAGTCATTATGGCATACGGCGTAAACGACGATGGCAACAATTGGGTAAATGCCAATAACAAAGAAACTTGGAAGACAAAATACAAAGCAATACTAAGCGATTTAATGACGAAATATCCTTTGGCACATTTTGTATTTCTTGTACCACCTATGGGTATGGACCGTACACGCATGGAGGGTTATGACATGGAAATAGTAAATGAAGTAAATAGTCCGCGAGTACATTTCTACAATTTCACAACAGCGCCATCGCCTTCTGGCGCTCATCCAGCCAAAATTATGCAACAATCTATGGCGGACGAATTATATAATTATGTAAATAGTTTAGGGATATTTAATATGACAGATCTAGCCTTAAATGAAAATGGTTCAAATAGCGAACAATTAACTATTTATCCAAATCCTTCGAAAGGTAGTTTTAATGTTAGGTTGAATGATGTCAATCAATTAGAAGCTAATCATTTAAGCATTTTAGATATGAATGGAAGAACTGTATTTACCAAACAGTATTCTGAAAACCCAACTTTAATAAACACTTTTGACAATATAACAAAAGGAATATATATATTGAATATTTCGCATGGTTCAGAAAGTTATAACAGAAAACTTTTTGTAGAATAAGTATTGATTATAAAGATGAAAATAAATGTGTAAAAGCATAAAAACTAAAGAAATGAAAATCACAAAATTTGTCCTCCTGAGCTTTTGTCTTTGCTTAATATTAATTGCATGCAAAAGCAAGACTTCTACTAAAACAAGTTTATCCTCGGATGAAAAAGCTTCCATCGAGCTTGTTCGGAATTTTATAAAATCGAATTGGAAAAATACCATTCGCACGCACAAAGCCGATTCATGTTCACTCATAGGATTGCCTTTACCTTACAGTGTACCAAGTATTAGCGGTATGTTTCAGGAAATGTATTACTGGGATACTTATTTTACCAATGTAGGACTTATTTCGGATGGCAATGTAGAGCAAGCCAGAAACAACTGCGACAACATGCTTTTTTTAGTGAATAAATATGGCTTTATGCCCAACGGCAACCGCATTTGGTACTTGGAACGTTCACAACCGCCCTATTTGAGCATGATGATTCGTGATGTATATGAAAAAACGAAAGATAAGAATTGGCTCAAAAAAATATTACCGACTTTGGAAAAAGAATACAATTTTTGGATGACCCAACGCATAACACCAATAGGGCTGAATCGGTTTTACAACTCATCGCCCGATAGTATTAACGAAGGAACGTACTTTGGAATAAAAAAACGGTTGGGCGAAAACTACGATACCACTATTGTACGAACGCAAGCGGAGCAAATTGCTTTAGGTTCGCACATTACATCAGAATTGGAGTCGGGCTGGGATATGAACCCGCGTTTCGATAGCCGCTGCAATGATTTTTGTCCCTTGGATTTGAATGCCAATTTATATCAGTACGAAACCAATTTTGAGTATTTCTACGAGCAAATAAACAGCGATGCATCCAAACAATGGAAGCCCATAGCCGAAAAACGTAAAGAGCTTATAAATAAATACTTATTTAACCCGAATGATGGGCTTTTTTACGATTACGATTATGTAAACCAGCAATTTTCGAGCGTTTATTCGGCAGCTGTTTTTAATGCACTTTGGGCAAATATACTTACCGATAAGCAAGCTAAAACTGTAGTTGAAAATTTATCAAAATTAGAATTTAAATTTGGTATAGCTGCTTGCGAACCTGGCGAACGGAAATACGCTTACCAATGGGACTACCCCAATGGTTGGGCATGCATTCAGTTTTTAGCCGTGAAAGGGTTAGATAATTACGACTATGAAGCCGATGCAAGTAGAATTGCACACAAATATGTCACCTTGGTTAGCTCCAACTACAAAAAAACGAACAATTTATGGGAAAAGTATAACATAATTGACGGAAACATAAACGGTCACAACGAATATGAAATGCCCACCATGATGGGCTGGACAGCAGGTACTTTTGTATTTATGACTGATTATTTATTAAACTAAAATTTATCTTTTTACAGTAATGAAAAAATATATTTTTATAGCATTAGCTTCCATACAATTAATTTATGCTGCTCCTACCTATAAGGTAGTAACGCAAGTAACTACCACCGAGCAAAAGGCATGGCAGGAAACCAGGTTTACAAAAGCAAAGACAACCAACAAAAAAGCAACCGTAGAAGTCTTAATTGACAAACCTTTGCAAACCATCGAAGGTTTTGGGGCTTGTTTCAACGAATTAGGATGGACATCGCTTAGTTTATTGCCCGAAACCGACAGGCAACAGATTTTAAAAGAATTATTTCAACCTAACACTGGTGCGAACTTTACTATTTGCCGTATGCCGGTAGGTGCGAATGACTTTTCTCGCGATTGGTATTCGTACAACGAAACCGATGGTGACTTTGGAATGGAATTTTTCAGTATAAAAAACGATACCGAAACACTCGTACCTTTTATTAAAAATGCTTTAACATACAATCCTCATCTCAAATTATGGGCTTCTCCCTGGAGTCCACCAACTTGGATGAAGTGCAACAAGCATTATGCTTGTCGCCCTTCGGAAGCAGAGTTAGCTACTAAATTCAAAAACAATTTACAGCCTTACCAATTGGGTAAAGAAGGCAGCAATATGTTTATTCAAGACCCTCGCTATTATGATGCTTACGCCTTGTATTTCTCCAAATTTATTGAAGCATATCGCACCGAAGGAATTAATATCTCCATGATTATGCCTCAAAACGAATTTAATTCCTGTCAGATTTTCCCGAGTTGCACTTGGACTTCGAAGGGACTGAGTACATTTATTGGCAAATACTTAGGTCCAAAAATGGAAAAGCTTGGCGTTGAAATTATGCACGGCACTATGGAACGCCCCAATGCAGCCCTGGTTGATACTGTTTTAAATGACCAAGTGGCTGCAAAATACGTTCAGGGTGTTGGTTTTCAGTGGGCTGGGAAAAGTGCTGTCGGAGATATTCACAGCAACTATCCAAACCTAAAACTCTACCAAACCGAACAAGAATGTGGCGATGGCAAAAACGATTGGAAACATACTGTGCATGCTTGGGAGTTGATGAAACATTATTTCCGAAACGGTGTAAGTGCGTATATGTACTGGAATATTTCGTTGGAAGATGGCGGATTCAGCCGCTGGGGCTGGCAGCAAAACTCTCTGGTAAGCGTGAATCCCGAAACAAAATCGTACAAATTCAACCACGAGTATTATCTAATGAAGCACTTGAGTCATTTTGTGAAACCGGGTGCAAAAATGCTCCAAACCTCGGGAAGTTTTGATAATTTATTGGCATTTATAAATCCCGATAAAACGGTTGTGATGATTGGATATAATATGTCGAATTCTTATTTTAATTTTTCAGTAAAAGTGGGTGATTCTACTATTTCATTAAAAATAAAGCCGAATTCATTCAACACGATATTGTTTAAATAAACAATTTGGAACGTCTTGAAATCAAACTTTCCATTATGCAAGATGAAAAATATTCGTTTTTAGTAATTAATTGATTTATAAATGATTGACATCTATGTGAATAACCAATTTTGCTAATAATATGTACAAATGAACTATTTGAAGAAACACATTAAATGTATTTTTGTATCTGATATCTTTTGAATAAATTATTAATCTTTAAATTTAAAAAAAATGAAAACAAAAAAACTTCTTTTGCTTCAGGCATGTATCATGCTTTTCTCTTTTTCGGCTATTAGCCAGACAATTGCTCCCGGCGATACGGTGAAAATTAATTTCCAACCCACTGCAAGTAATGGCGTTTATACTCCTGTTGGATATTCAGTAGATAATGGACTTGTGTATGCGAGTCGTGGTGCATTCTCGTATGGTTGGATTACTGATTGTACTGCTTCCGCCCGTCAACGCGTTAACGACACTAAAGCTACCTCCAGCAATGTACAGTTTAATCTTGGAGCTGCAGCTAATACGTGGAAGATTAACCTGACTCCAGGTAAATACTATGTAAAATTAGTGGGTGGTGATGCTATTTATACTGATAGTAACAATAGTTTTTTGCTAAACGATGGGACCATCTTAGTTGACAAAACACCTCAGAAATATAATTGGGAAGTCTATAATAATCTCTCAATTACAGTTGGAAATGATGGCTTTTTATCTTTTACCGCTGCTCACCTGAGAGATAATGCAAAAATTTGTTATATAATAATTGCAAACGATACGCCTCCGGTAGCTACTGATGCTTCTGGAATTAGCACTACGGGCTTTACTGCAAACTGGAATGCTGTGGCAGGTGCATCGAGTTATATACTTGATGTTTATAAAAATCCTGTGTTTGCCGATACCATTATTAGTGAAAACTTCACAGGTGTAACTTCTGCCTACGGGAATGACTTGTCGAATGCGGCTAATAATTTATCACTGGATACTTATCTACAAGCTCCTGCATGGACTGGATCTCAAGTTCTTGATAATGTAGGATTTGTTCGACTAGGTACAAGTGCCGCTCAAGGACAAATCACAACTCCAACAATCAATCTCTCAGGTAATGGCGGAAACGCTACTTTAAAGTTTGATATTAGGCTACATAATGGTACCGACATACCAACTTTACGGGCGTTTCATGCTCCCGACGGAGTAAATTTTGTTCAGGTAGGTATCGATTTAACGCCAACTTCACTAACTACTTGGGATACAAAAACAATAGATATCACTGGTGGAACAGCGCTTTCAAAAATCAAAATTTCAGCCATTCAAGCAGCTACCAATCGATTCCATATCGATAATATCTCAGTTGTACAACCAGCTACATTAGTTGCCTACAAAAGTCTTTCAGTAGCAGGCACTTCGCAAGCTGTTACTGGGCTTACTGATGCAACTAAGTACTATTACCGTGTCAGTGCTGTTGGTACAGCAACAACCAAATCGCTCTCTAATACCGTAAATGTAACTACAAGCACCGCAACAGGTATAGACAAAAGTGTTACAAACAATTCATTGATGTCGGTTTATCCAAATCCGGTTATTGACATGTTGAATATTAGTTTTAATACAAATTTAGGAAACAATGTAGCACTCGTTTCTATCTCCGATTTAACGGGTAAAAGTGTATATAAAACTCAAGTTAGCGGAGTGTCTGAAATAAAAGTTTCTACAGCTAATTATGCTAAAGGTGTATATATTTTAAGTGTTTCGAAAAATGGCGAAACTGCTAACAAAAAGTTAGTTGTTCAATAAAAGTTTTATTGAATTTGACTAATTTGAATTTCTGACATTAATTAAGAATAGAGCCAACCTATATCAGGTAGGTTCTATTCTATATTCAATAACAAAAAATTTCAACTATAATAATTTTAAATCAATATTTTTTCTAACTTTAAAATTTAAAACAAATGAAAACAAGAAAACTCCTTTTGCTTCAAGCATGTATCATGCTTTTCTCTTTTTCGGCAATTAGCCAAATTATTGCTCCAGGCGACAGTTTAAAAATCAATTTCCAACCTGCTGTAGGAGTTGTGGGAGGTAGTTTTGCTGGAGCACCACTTCCATCTAGATATCTAGGAGATTATGGAACTGTATTTGCAAATCGAGCAGGACTATCTTATGGCTGGAATAAAAGCGTGGCAGATCAAGCCCGTCAGCGTTTAGACCCTGCTGGTACTGGCGCAAATAACCCTTGGGGAAATATGATTCAGTTTAACAGAAATGGTTCAAATGCAACCTGGAAAATACATCTTAAACCGGGCTATTACGATGTTCGCATTGGAGCCGGAGATGCTGATTGGGCAGATGCAAACAATACATTTGTTGTTAATGGTCTTTATGTTAATGATTTAACTCCAAAGACAACAAAGTATGATGATTTAAAAATTGCAGGCGTTGAAGTGAAAGCCGATAGCATTTTGTCGTTTACTTCTTCGGATGCACAGAACAATGCAAAAATCTGCTTTATCCACATTGCCAATGGTGTATATGTAGTTCACGAAACTGTTCATGTAGCTAGTGTAGCAATAGACCCAAGTAATTTTGCATTGTTTGTGGGTCAGTCGGCTACGCTTAAAGCGAAAGTATTACCTGCAAATGCAGCAGACAAATCGCTTGTTTGGGCATCGGACAATGCAGCCGTTACAGTTGGCGCTACAGGAACTATTAATGCAGTATCGTTGGGCTCGGCAAAAGTAACAGCTAAATCTAACGATAGCAATATTGTTGGAACTTGTACAGTAAATGTGATTGCCAACAATCCAACTACAGGCTCCAACTTAATTTTAAATCCAGGGTTTGAAGACGGACTTGCATGGTGGTCGAATTGGACGGGACATACATTAACAAACAATCCAGCCGATGTGGCTTCTGGTGTAAATGCCTCATTTGTATTAGACGGAGTATCAGGTGGTTTTGCTCAAGACATTACGCTGCCTGCAGGCGGAGCTGGTAAAACCTACATTTTCAAGGTGAAAGCTCGTACTACCGGCTTGCCTACGGTAGCTCAAAGTGGTTGTAAATTGATGGAAGGGACTGTCGAATTAAATTCGCCCTTTTATTTTACAGTCGAAAATGCTGATATTCCTTATACCGAATATATATACGCTGTAGCAACCACCGCTGCCACTACTAAAGCACAAATATGGGTTTGGAAAAATGCGGCAGGTTCAATTTATCTTGATGACTATAGTTTTGCTGAAGTACTAAGTTCTACAGGTTTGAATAAAAATTCGGAACTTAAAACTTTATGCTTTTTAAATACAAATCAGTTAACTGTAAAAAATAACGATGGAATTCAGTCTGTTAGCATTTACAATTTGAACGGACAATCATTTTTAAACAAAACTGTAAATAGCAACGAAATTAACTTGAATGTAAGTAATATGAGTAATGGAATTTACATTGTAAAAGCAACTTTAAAAGGGGGGAAGTCTGAATTTATCAAGGTGTTGAAATAGAAAACAACCAACAATAAGCACTATTTTTAAAAATTTGAAATGACTATCTGAATTATCAGATAGCCATTTCATTTTTAAAAAAAGTCAATATCTCCTATCTTTTTCTCATGAATTTTACAAAAAGCATCTTTCTTCTCTTCTTATTAACGCTGAATTTCACGTTGGCTTTTGCCCAATGGAATTTCGACGAATCTCAGGTAAAGCCCTACATTTTACCGGATGCTTTTACGTTGGCCAACGGCAAAAAAAATACAACCGAAAATGAGTGGTGGAAATTGCGCCGACCAGAAATATTTTCATTTTTCGAAAATGAAGTATATGGTAAAACTCCTACAAAAAGATTAGGGGTTTCGTATAAAATTTCGTCAATAGATAAGAATGCGCTTGAGGGTAGAGCTACGCGTAAAGAGATAAGAGTTACTTTCCGAAATGGAAAGAAATCGCTCGCAATGGATATTTTGATGTACATACCAAATGCAGCGATAAAAGCAGTTCCGCTGTTTTTGGGAATGAATTTTGATGGCAATCAATGCGTGATTAAAGACACAACAATCAGTATTACTGATAGTTGGGTGGACAATGATAAAAGATTTGGCATTACCGACAACCGAGCCAACGAAAAAACACGTGGCAGCCAAAAACGACGATGGCCAATAGAAAAAATCATTGAACGAGGTTATGCAGTGGCTACCATTTATTACGGCGACCTTGACCCCGATTTTGATGACGGTTTTCAAAATGGTATTCAGCCGCTATTTTACAAAAATGGTCAAACAAAACCTGCTCCAAATGAATGGGGTGCCATTGGTGCTTGGGCGTGGGGATTGAGTAGAGCGCTGGATTATTTTGAAACCGATAAGCAGATTGATGCTAAAAAAGTTTTGGTGCATGGACACTCACGATTAGGAAAAGCGGCTTTGTGGGCAGGTGCTCAGGACGAGCGTTTCGCTATGGTTATTTCTAACAATTCGGGTTGTATGGGCGCTGCACTTTCCAAACGAAATTTTGGTGAGGATATTAAAACCATAAACAAGGCTTTTCCGCATTGGTTTTGTGCCAATTTTAAAAAGTACAACGACAATGAAGCGTCAATTCCATTCGACCAACACGAACTTATTGCCCTCATTGCTCCCCGTCCGGTATATGTAACCAGTGCTCAGGATGACCTTTGGGCAGACCCAAAAGGCGAATTTCTTTCGACATTTTTTGCCGGTGAAGTATACGAATTGTTAAGAGAAAAAGGATTACCTGTAACCGAGCAACCTCCTATACATCAACCCGTAATGGGAACAATTGGCTACCATATCCGAGCCGGGAAACACGATGTTACCGATTACGATTGGGAACAATATATGAATTTTGCCGATACATGTTTTTATAAAAAAATCAAATTTTAAAATCAAATTAATGCGACTATTTCTATTAAAATTCTGTCAAATTTCAAAAATAAGTATTACACTTTTTTTGGGTTTTTTTATTGCTAATGCTGGTTTTGCCCAGTTACAAAAAACAAGTCCTGTTTCGTACGATTCACGGGCAGTACTTGTTAACGGACAACGCCAATTGATAATAAGTGGCGAAATGCATTACGCCCGCTCGCCACGCGAAATGTGGCCAACATTGTTGGATAGAAGCAAAGAAATGGGGATTAACACCGTGGCAACCTATATTTTTTGGGATTTTCACGAACAAATAAAGGATGTTTATAATTTCTCGGGGCAACGGGATTTGGGGCATTATCTGCAACTTTGCAAAGAAAAAAATCTCAATGTCATTTTGCGTGTTGGTCCTTATTGCTGTGCCGAATGGAACTATGGTGGTTATCCGGCTTACTTGCGCGACGAACCAGGCATTACTATTCGCACACTCAACAAACCATATATGAACCGAGTGGAGAAATATTTTGAACATTTATCGGCGGAAATAAAACCTTATTTGGCAGTAAATGGCGGTCCGGTTATTTTGGTTCAGGTGGAAAATGAATATGCCAATGTAGCTATTCGGTACGGCGAAGATGGTCAGCGCTACTTGAAATGGATAGTGGAACTGGCTGAACGCGTAGGCCTGAATGTACAAAAAATAACCTGCGAGGGCGGTGCCAAAGGAGCAATTGAATGCGTAAACGGACACTCCATTCCTACAGAAAGAAGCATTACACACAAAGCAAAAAATCCAGATCAGCCGTTAATCTGGACAGAACTTTGGCCGGCGTGGTACAATACTTGGGGCTTTCAGGACCACAAGCGCGACCCACGCAACATTGCTTTTCACATGCTCAATTTTATTGGAAGTGGTGGCACAGGTATCAACTATTATATGTGGCATGGTGGTACTAACTTTGGTCGTACAAGTATGTATCTACAAACCACTAGTTATGACTTTGATGCACCACTCGACGAATATGGACGACCTACATTGAAAGGACTTTATTTGGCACAATTACACAAAGTGTTGGAAAAAAATAACAAAGCCATACTCTATGCCGATAGAACTGAAAAAATTGGTGCAACGGGTATCAAAACAATTCAATGGGTAAAAGATGGCAAAGCATTGCTTACTTTGCATCTAAACGAATCGGATAAATCGGCAACCGAAATTGGCGTGAGTTTAAATGGTAGAAGTGCGATTGTGAAAGATGCTGAGAGCAAAATACTGTTTGATACACAAGTTGATTTTGCAAATTATAAAACGATGGTAAAAATTGCCGATTGGCAACCGCTTATTTCAAACTTCAGCTGGAAACTGTGGCAAGAGCCATTTCCTGATTCACGATTCGATGCAGCGATTAACAGCAAGCAACCTATTGAGCAGCTTACACTTACAAAAGACCAATCGGATTACTGCTGGTACAGCACAACCGTAAATGTAACTGCTAAAGGTGATCAAAATCTTGAAATTACCTATGGTGGCGATTTCTTTTACGTGTATTTGGATGGTAAACTCCAAACTCAATCGAAAGCTCCATTTCTGGAAAACAGAGGTGTTACCATGCCCGAAGATCCAGCACATCCTTATATTTTTGCAAATGCCCTGGAAGCTTCAAAATTAGAAGGATTTAAACATAAATTTATTTTGAAAAATGTATCGAAAGGCAATCATAAATTGGAGATTTTAGCCGCATCGCTCGGACTTGTTAAGGGCGACTGGAGCATTTCAAGTTCTATGAACAACGAGCGAAAAGGAATATGGCAACCTGTAAAATGGAATGAAAAAGTGCTGAATAACTGGCAAATGAACCCCTTTTTATCAGGCGAAAAACTCAATATTGTGAATGAACCAACCGTAATAAAATGGACTAAACCCGCAAAACCAAAACCATTGACATGGTACAGCTCTACCTTTCAATTATCACAAAGTCAGTTGGCAACCGATGCCGATTATCGGATAGATATGATGGGTTCTGGAAAAGGGATGCTGTTTGTAAACGGTTATAACCTTGGCCGCTACTGGCTTATTGATGGAAATGGTTATGGACCCGATGAGTTTTGGCAGAAAATTGAATTAGACGGATTGTATCTTGAACCTGCCGGGCAACCAACACAACGGTATTATCATTTACCAAAAACATGGTTGAAAGAAAACAATGTAATTACTATTTTCGAAGAACAAGCATTTGCTCCAAGTCAAGTAAATGTGGAAATACGAACAGTAAAATAGACATTATTTAAAAAAAATATGAGTAAAAGGAATCAGATGAAGTATATAACAATATTATTTCTATTCATTATTTCGCTTTCAATTAAAGCTGAAAGCACAAGTGCGAAACAAAATCCAATTGGAACATGGACTACAGATTCGTATCAACTGCCCTGTTTTAACTATACCGGAAAATTACCTTATAAACAAGTTTTGCCTAATGGGGACAAAGTAAATCTGCCGGAAGATCCATTTTTTCTGTTGGGCAATTATAGATTTAAACTATTTGCACATGTTAGTGGCGAATACGAATTGTTGAGTGGAGAACGTTCGTATGCACGATTAAATTTTGATAAAAAATTAAATTCGAATGTAAGTGGTGCTTATCTCATTCAAAACAAGGACACTATTAAGTTGACAGGTATTTTTTCGTTGGCTGCTAATCCTGATATCACAACACGAAATATTGGTGTTGGAACCGCTGTTTATAACTACAAAGTGAATGAAAATTTAGCCATTAAACGCTATTTTTCGGTAAAACCATCGCAAAAGCCAAACGAAGGAACACCTGCATTTTTGATTGATATAGAGTTTAAAAATAATTCCAAAAAAATTCAAAAATTCAAGTACAATGAATACGTTGGCGTCAACTTCATGCCTTGCATCGATCAAATTGCTCCTGAAAGTGAACGACTTGTAAAATACAACAATATCATAAAATACGACAATGCCCGTAAAACAGTTCAAGCAGTTATGCAGGCAAAAGCAGACGATCCCTTTTTAATCGTATCGCATGATGAGCCAAATCGTTTTGATGGATTTCCACCGGTAGTATTTGTAAAAGTAATGAACGATGCGCTGTGCAAATGGAATTTTAAAGACGAAAAACTACCATTTCGAGGCGATAAGCTTACTACTGTTTTTGAAATAGAACTTAAGCCCGGAGAAATTCGGCATTTACAGTTGTGTGTAGGTTACATTCATACTGCTGAAGTTACAGAAAACATAGAAAAAATTGCAGATGAATTTGGCAAAAAAACAATTACCAATACAATTGAAAAAGATGAAATTGTAAATGTTTTTGGAAACGAATGGAAATCGAAATTGCCTGATTTTCAAGAAGAATCCAATCCAATTTTCAAGCGTGAAATGACTTGGAATGCGTATGTTTTACAAGCCATGTCTACTTTTTCAGAGTATTATGGCGAAACTTATATTCCGCAAGGATCCGGCTACGATTTTCAGATTGGTTTTGTATCCGTTCCGCGCGATCATTTGCAAGGCACGTTACCGTTGGCATATTTAGACCCGGCGCTTTGCAAATCTGCTTTGCGATGGGTGATGCAAAAAATAGCTAAATCGGGGGAAATGAAGTGGGGCGAAGTTGGCTATGCGCAAACAACCAATTTTCACTGGATGTCGAGCGATATGCAATTGTATTTTTTACTTGCATTGTCAAACTATCTGGAAGTAACCGGAGATACGAATTTTTTACTTGAAGAAATTCCTTATTATCCAAAATCTACAAACTTTAAATGGAGTGTTATTGAGCAAATTGAAAGTGTATTTATGTATATCAAAAATGAGACCCAACTTGGAGGGCATGGACTAATAAAACTTCGTGGTGGTGACTGGAATGATGCTTTTTATTACCAACGTCCGCTGGCAAATTATTGGTGGGGAGCCGAATCGCACTTAAATTCTGCTATCGCATTGGTGGCAATGGATCGGTTGATTCCTATTCTTGAAAATGCAGCCAAAAACACATCAGTAATTAATAAAAGCCCCAAGCTTAGCAATTTGATTGAAAGCATTCGTATTTACCGCAAAAATCTTTTAGCATCGTATCTTAAAGATTGGGGAGTACGACCATTTCCGGGCAGAGTTTATTTGGCTGGTGAATCACTTAAACTTGGGTTCGACAATATGTATGTTGAGCCACAGGGATTTACATTGCAAATTCAAGATATTGACAAAGAAAAACGGAAGGCATTAATGGGCGAAATTGAAAACCGATTGATGCGCGATGAAAAAGTAGGTGCCCGCTGTATAGAAGCACCACATGAATATGGAGAATCGGCCAAAATGTATTTTGCCGAAAATGGAGCCATGTGGTACGCCATGACAGGACCTTTAATTGAGGGCGCTATTTCAATTGATAAAAAGATAGGCGAAAAATGGTTGCAATCCATCACTTTTGATAATATCTCACGTCAATATCCTGATTATTGGGCAGGATATTGGTCGTCAACCGATTGTCTAAATTCATCCAAAGACCCATCAGGTGGACTTATGGGTTCGGTACGTACCGGTGATTTTTGGTTAATGCCTGTTTACAATGTTCATCCACATGCATGGGCTTTGTATTGCTATTATAAATTGAGAGAAAAAACAAATCTGAAACAATAAAATAATGTATATCATGAAACGAACATTTTTAATATTACTTGTTGCAGTAGCTATTCAGTTAAGCACTTTTGCACAAAGCCAAACGCAACTTAAATGGCAACTTGGATCTCATAAAACAGCAATCGAACAACCGGCCAAATGGATAGCTTCAACCGTTCCGGGCGCTATACAATTGGATGTAATGGTAGCCGAAAAATACAAACAACCGTATTGGTATGCCAATAATTTTGAGCAATTTATGTGGATGGAAAGTCAGTTTTTTACTTACAAAACTACTTTTTCAAAACCTAGTTTGAATAATGGTCAACGCGTATATTTCCATTCCAAAGGTATTGATTATTCGTTCATTATTTATCTCAATGGCGAAAAGTTATTGGAACAAGAAGGCATGTTTACATACGTGGACATTGACTTGACAGACAAATTAAAAGCTAAAAACGAATTGAAAATTACCATACTTCCCGTACCAATGGTTTCAGGTTCGCGCACTACGCAATCGCATTTTCGCGACAATGCCCGCAAAAGTGTAAAACCAGCTGTAAGTTATGGCTGGGATTGGCATCCACGCCTGATTACCCGCGGAATTTGGGACGAAACGTATTTGGATATTCGTAACGAAAACCACTTGAAATCGGTGTGGGTGCGTTACGAATTGGATGAAAAACTCGAAAATGCAAGTTTACAAACCATTGTGGAAGGAAATTTATTGAAAGGAGTAAGTTATAATTGGACACTCACATCTCCCGATGGAAAAACCGTTGTGCAAAAAAATGGCGTTTTTGAAAACAATGAACCAACAATACTTGCCGATTTAAAAAACATCAAACTTTGGTGGCCTAATGGTTACGGAAAACCAGAATTGTATACCAGCAAATTAGAAATTAGCAAAAACAATATCGTTCTTGAAACAAAAACCACCAAAGTCGGCTTTAAAACCGTGAAATTAGTGGTGGGCGAAGGTGGTTGGAACGAACAAATACTTTTTCCCAAAGGACGTGCGGTAGCTCCTGCCACGTTCGAAGTGAACGGAAAAGTGATTTTTGCTAAAGGCTCAAACTGGGTGCATCCAGAGATTTTTATGGGATTGGCAACGCGCGAAACCTACGAACGACATATCAAATTGGCCATAGAAGCCAACATGAACATTTTCCGTATCTGGGGCGGTGGCGTTACCAACAAAGAATCGTTTTTCGACCTTTGCGACGAATATGGTATCATGGTGTGGCAGGAATTTCCATTGGCGTGTAACCAATATCCCGACGAAAAACCCTATATTGCTGTTTTGAAACAAGAGGCAACTTCCATTATCAAACGGCTTCGAACTCATGCCTCTTTGGCATTGTGGTGCGGTGGAAATGAATTGTTTAACGATTGGAGCATGATGACAGAGCAATCAATAGCTATGCGACTTTTGAATAAATTATGTTTTGACTTAAACTCCGAAATACCGTTCAATTACACTTCACCGGTAAACGGAATGGCACACGGACATTATGTGTTTTGGGATCCTACAAATGGTGGCGAAGTATTTCAATGGATGCCAAAAGCGCATTACACAGCTTACACCGAATTTGGTGTGCCCGGAACTGCAAATTTAGAGGTACTGAAAACCATGATGCCAGCTAATGAACTTTTTCCACCCAAATTGGGAACTTCGTGGGAAAGTCACCATGCCTTTGGCGTTTGGGGAAAAGACCGCTGGTTGGAATTACCTTTTCTTACCGAGTATTTTGGCGAAATAAAAAATTTGGAAGACTTAGTAAAATACAGTCAACTCACACAATGCGAGGGCTACAAATGCATTTTTGAAGAAGCTCGCCGACAGAAACCTTATTGTGGAATGGCTGTGAACTGGGATTTTCAAGAACCTTGGCCTTGTGCTGCTAACAACAGTTTAATCAACTATCCATCGAGTCCGAAACCAGCTTTATATACCGTTGGAAAATCGCTTCGACCAGTATTGGCAAGTGCTCGCATTCCAAAATTCAGATGGGACGATGGCGAAATGTTTAGTTGCGAGTTATTCTTGCTCAACGATACTTACGATCAAATTCCAACAGGAAAAATGACTGCTAAATTGGTATTTGACGATGTAAAAGAATTGCCGTTTCTTACATGGGAATTCCCTGCAACGTCGGAAAGTAAAAATATTGTTGGTCCAACGGCACGTGTAAAATTACCCAATATAAAATCAAATTTATTCAAATTAGTGCTTGAAGTGGAAGGCAAACCCGAATACAAATCGGAATATACTTTTGTATATCGTAGCTACGAAATGCTCAATGCCAAACCAAAAGTTACCTATTTGAATGGCGTAACCGATTAAATAAAAAAATCTAACTTCTCCCTACTCCCCCTTCGGGGCGGGGGCTGATTTATATTCAAATGAAAAAAACATTTTTATCTCTCATTATTATTATAAATGCTTTTATTGCATTTTCAATTAACACAAAAACCACTTTAAATAGTGGTTGGTCGTTCGTGCGTAAAGATATTCCCTTTGCCAGTCTTACCGATAGCACTTTTAAAGAGTTTCAGCCTGTAAATATTCCTCACAGTTGGAATACGCAGGACGTTCTAGACCTTGACCCACTTTATTATATGGGTGTGGGTTGGTACAAACGCAATTTAGTGTTGGACAATGGCTACAAAGGAAAGAAAGTGTATCTCTATTTTGAAGGTGTGAATTTGGAAGCCAATGTGTATCTCAATGGCGAAAAAATTGGGAACCATAAAGGTGGATATACAGCTTTTTGCATCGACATTACCGATAAATTGAATTGGAATGAACTTGGTTCCTCCAATTTATTGGCAGTTAGGGCAGATAATGCAATTAACAACGACATTTCACCTTTAAGTGCCGATTTTACAAAACTTGGCGGCATTTATCGTGACGTGTGGTTGATGACTTCGGAGCAAGTTCATTTCGACCGTTTAGATCATGCCTCATCAGGAGTGTACATTCAAACACCACTTGTTAGCAACGAAAAAGCCGAAGTGAAAGTTAAAGCCAAGTTGGTGAATGACAAACTAATTCCATCTCAATTAGTTCTTGTGAATTCAATCAGTGATAAGCATGGAAAGGAAGTAAAAACCGTTCGTACAAAAGTGCAACTTAAAGCTGGCCAATCTTTGGATATAACTACTATCATGAATGTAGAAAATCCCCAACTTTGGTCACCCGAAATGCCTACGTTGTACACTGTAAAAACGTCGATTGTTGACACTAAAACGAATCAGGTGATTGACGAAGTGAAAAATCCACTCGGTTTCCGTTGGTATCGGTTTGACCCCAATGAAGGGTTTTTCCTCAATGGTGCACATTATAAATTAGTTGGTGTAAACGACCATCAGGATTTCGACGGACGTGCCAACGCTGTGCCCGATGAATACAAACTCAACGATGTGAAGCTTATAAAGGAAATGGGCATCAACTTTGTGCGGGTTTCACATTATCCGTACGACCGTTCATTTCTCGAAGCTTGTGACAAACAAGGTATTATAACATGGATGGAAACGCCCACAGTTGATCAGATTAATCCTACCAAGGAGTTTTTCGATAATTGTAAATTTCAACAATTGGATATGATTAAACAATACTACAATCATCCAAGCGTAGTAATGTGGGGGTATATGAATGAAATTCTGATGTTTATGTATTGGAATAAACCCAATGCTGAATATCTCTATACCAAAGTATTGGAACTTGCCAAGCAATTAGATTCGCTTACATTGGCCGAAGATCCATATCGGGTTACCGTGATGGCTTGCCACCCCGAAGAACTCTACAACCGCACCAAAATTGCCGATGTGCCCATGGTGATAGGTTGGAATCTTTATCACGGGTGGTATTATTCTGATAACAAAGAGTTTGGCGTATTTATGGATACAGAGCACAAAAATCATCCCAATCGTTGCCACATTATCAGTGAGTATGGAGCTGGAAGTGCCGATTTCCTTCATGCCGATTCTACCATTCGGCAGGATTATTCAGCCGAAGCACAGCAAAATGTGCTTGAGGGTTTTCAGCGTCAAATCAGCGAGCGTCCATACATTGCTGGTTCGGCAGTTTGGAATTTTGCCGATTTCAATTCCAGTGTTCGTCGCGAAATAACACCAAATTACAACAACAAAGGATTGGTAAATCACCTGCGCGAACCTAAAGATGTTTATTATTTCTATCAATCAAAATTGACTACCAAGCCGCTGATTCATATCGCTACCAAAGGATGGACTAACAGAATAGCATTGGCCGATAATGGTGATAGTTGTAAAACGCAAGTATTGAAAGTATATACCAATTTACCCGAATTGGAACTTTTCCACAATGGAAAATCATTGGGAGTAAAGAAAATCAAGGAATATTCAGTATCGTGGAAAGTAGCTTTTGTAAAGGGCGATAACCACATGATAGCCAAAAGTACGGATGGAAGTCAATTGATTGATTTTAAAAATATCACCATGCAACTTTATCCCAATAAATTTGATGAAAACTTCGAGCAACTGGCTGTAAATGTCGGTTCAAACTGTTATTACGTTGACCCACGCTCTGGACTCACTTGGCTGCCGGATAAAACCTATTCTTCAGGAAATTATGGTTATATCGATGCTGATACTATCAAAAGCAAATCGCTTTTACCTATGTACAACATTATTGGAACCAATGTTGATGGGCTTTTCCGCCATCACCGCGAAAACCTGAAATCATACAAAATAGATGTACCAAATGGCACCTACGAAGTTGAAATTGGATTACTTCACCCATTGAAAGACAAAGTATTTAATGTTTTGGTAAACAATGAATTGATATACAAATACGAAAAATCAACCAATCCCATTATGGGAGTAAACGAAAAGAAAATTGTAGAAGTCACAGATGGTAAAGGCATTAATATCAATTTTCAAATAAAGGAAGGAACATCAGTTTTGAGTTCGGTTTATGTAAAAAAAATGTATTAAACAAAAAGTCCATCAAATCATGAAAAAGTTAAATATCTTAAAAATCTGGAGTTTTTTGTTCGGAGTTTTTTTAATTCAAAATATTAATTCACAGACCTACACCTGGAAAAATGTCAATTTACAAGGTATGGGTTACGTGACAGGAATGGCTATTCATCCTACTAGTAATGATATATACATTCGCATGGACGCAGGTGGAGCCATGCGTTGGGATAATGCTACTTCCAGTTGGAATCCTATTACTGATGGGAAAATTGCTAAGTATAATGTGGAAGGGCTTGCCCTTAATCCGAGCAATGAGAA
>CAMBSB010000025.1 GCA_945870155.1 Paludibacter jiangxiensis
AGAATACAGTATATTTGATTTATTATCAAAATCATGGGATTATGATGCAACCGTACCAATTGTTGAAAAATTGTCATTAGCATTATTTTCTCTTGAAGCCAATTTATCAGGTAGCTTTCTTCATTATATGCGTTCATATCGCAATGGAATAAAATTAGATATTGTTAAACTTCTTAAAGAACATGGTTTGATTAACAGCGCTTTCAATTGGTCATGGAGAGCATATCTTAACATGCAAACTGATGCACAATTTAAGACAAATCTTGGAGATGAATTTGATAATTATGTACGCTTTTTATTAGAAGGAAGTGAAGAAAAATTTACTTTATTGGATTTATCAAGTGATAATATTTATAATCACATAATTAATAATGCTAGCTTCTCAGGTTCAGTTAATGGCACTTTTGCCAGTTCCTTGACATATAACTTTGAGAAAGACAAAAATCTGTTGCAAAAAGATAAAATCGATATCAGTGTAGATTATTTAGCCGCAAAAATGGTTTTGCTCACCAATAAAACTACCAATAAAAATGTAATTGTTAATTACAAACGTAAACACGACCCAAATGATGAGTATAAAATTTATCATGGTAAGTACAATTTAACAGATAAGAAAGTGGTATATGTTGATATCAGTGATTCGCTTGAATATAATTTTTTGATGGATCCATTTACAGATAAACCTGAAAACAAACATCAAAATATTCAATTTCTTTTATTAGTAAACAAAAAATGTCCATCACTTGTAGGTGTATTCACGACATTTAAGGCATCGTTTGAACTTACAGCAACTCCTGTTTCCGATATAACTTCTTTACTCTCGGTTTATGTCGAATCGAAAAGTAAAGGTATTTTCATTCATAATTATACAGGTAATTCGAAAGATGCATTTGTTCTTTCAGGTGCGCAATTAAAAATGTCGCATCCAGATTTAACATATCATAATATAAACGCTTATAATAGTACTAAAACCATATTTAAGTCCAACATCTTATAAAATAACTGCATATTACAACAGCGAACACCGTTACGATTACAAAAATAGTCCCAGTGATATTTCAACTTCACTGCCAACCATTCAAAACTTATCAAAAAATATGACAGTTATCTATGATGGCTTGAAAGGTGAAATGAAAATTACTATTTCAAGTCATATTATCAATAAATTTGAAACAATTTATGAAGAAAAACCACGGATAGTGAAAACAAGTGAATGGTTTCAGAATGGGACAATGGCATTGGAGAAAATAATGATACTTACACCAAGTTCTGAAGGTATTTTATTTTTTAGCACCAATAATTCTACTGAAACAAAGGCATCAATAAAGAATATGTCTTTTTCACGCAGGGATTTAAATTTCAATATTGATACTGGTAATGTTACTTCAGATAAAACCACAACATACATTGATACCGATTATTCAACTGAAGATGTGATTCTGGTTATATTGATGAATTCGGAATAAATTTAATAATATCAACTGCAGTATTATAAAACATGTCCTACTTATTTTATTGGTCAGCTGATGTTAATGTCGATTGGGATGTGATTTCGTTTCTTTAATTCAGAATAAAAAAAAGATATTCCGAGTATTTTTCTGAAAATCGGAAGAAGCTGAGCGATTTAATTAAAGCCTATCGCGATGTGGGTGTAGCATGGGGTAATGGACAAAGAAGAACAGTTATTTACAAGTCCTACAACAATATATACAGGACGTAGAAGGTATTAATATTTTAAACGGATATTAAATTGAAGGCTTACTCATTCGGGTAAGCCTTTTATAATAATATGATATAAGTTAGGATTATTGTCTTTGCATATATATACTCAGCCCCCTAGCCCCCAAAGGGTTGAGGGGTTGAGTAGTTTTTAAAACTTATGCATTTAAATAATCTTGATAGTTAACTTTTCTCGATTTTTTCAAGCGTTATTTTCTCCTCCCAAATTTCCAATATTCATCATTCAAAACTTCTTTAGTACATTTTCCTTCTATATTAAATAAGGATTGAACCTTTTAACATGAGCAATGTTGTACTGTAAATATAATTGTAACTATTACAAACCAGTTTTGTGGATTGAGCATTTAAAACTATATGTATGTACAATGTACCTTCATAAAACAAAAATTTAAAAATATACTCATGAAAAAATCAATCATTACTTTATTAATTGTTTTAAATATCATAGCTGTAAATGCAGGTAAACTCAAAGGAAAAATACAGAAACCTGGCGATAATGGTATGATTAGTTTTTCATTAAATGGAAACGGCGGAATGCCCATGTCATCAGGCGTGTCGAATGCATTTAGTTTTAATCCGAATGTAGGTGTTGAAGTGGGTTGGGGTAATTTTGGACTGGGCATTGATGCAAGTACCTTTACTACAAAATCAAATTTTGATTTTGACGCCTACTCGACACCGTTGAGAGCTCTTGATTTTCTAACCATAACAGGTTCAGGTAGCAGTTGGAAAAGCACATCCTTTGCTTTTGGACCTTCATACAGTTTTTCGCTTCGGTCGGTGAAACCTATTTCAGGTGTTGGAATTGTAGTTAAGCACAATTACCCAAAAGCTACAGTAAGATTATCTATTAAAGGCGGTATCACCATGAACGAAGCTCCGGACTTTTTGATTATGAACAATGTTTCCCGTAAAGCCGTTGCAGCTTATTCGCCTCCCACCGATTTCAAAAAAAACGCATTAACATTAATACCAAGTATCCGATTTAATTATTGGCTATCGCATAGTATTGCTTTGAGTGCCAACGTGCAATATGCCATGCAAAGTGGTCAGACTGCATTCAAAACAGGCTACAAAGATTTATCCAATGTCAATATTTCAACTCCCATTTCGCCGGATCAATTTACCAAAAATATCTCTTCGGCACCAGATATCACTACCACCACGGTTGGTCCTGATAAATATTTAAGTGTTGGTGCAGGATTAATCATTAGTTTTGGAGGCAAAAGCCGGGATGGAAGTATCAATGGGAATAAAAAAGGAATAACCGAAAAGGGATTAAAAAAGAATGAAGCTGAATATATTTTGGCCGATGCTCAGGTAAAAGCCATTGCAGAAACATTAGTGAATATGCGCAAAGGCTGGGATGGAACTGTAAAAGGAGGAAACATTGCTGAAAAAAAAGGAATTAATGAAAAAGGACTTAAGAAGAATGAAGCTAAAAGCGAGAATATCAATTTACAATTAACATCAACTGCCCAAACATTGGTTAACTTAGCTCGTAAAGGCTGGGATGGAACCGTAAAAGGTGGAAATATTGATAATGAAGCTGATATAATGACTGTTACAGAAACATTAGAAAACATTCGCAAAGGTTGGGACGGCTCGATAAAAGGAAAGAAAACAGATTATGTTGCAAATGAAGCCGATGTGAAAGCTATTGCCGAAACATTAGTCAATTTGCGTAAAGGCTGGGATGGAAGCATCAAAGGGAATAGAAAAGGAATAAATGAAAATGGATTGAAAAAGAATGAATTTGATGCGAATACAACTCAAATGATTGTACCACATACCGGAAAAGCAAAACCCAAAAACGGGTTAAAAGTTGCTGTAATGGGAAGTGGACAAACCAATTCCAATGGCACACCAATTATAGACGGAAAAACTGTTAATGGCTCCTTGTTTTCAGATAAAACTAAAAAAAATGCTTTTGTTGAAGTGAGTATTTCGCAAGCTGAAAGCGGAGATAAAGGCAGTGCAATAACAGATGAAAATGGTAATTTCAGTATAGAATTGAATCATGATACTTTACATACAATCTTTTTAAATGGAGTTGAATTTGGTAAAATTAAATTAACAGAGAGCAAAGGCTGGGATGGTAGTGTCAAAGGCAATAAAAAAGGAATTACTCAATCCGGCATAAAGAAAAATGAATCTGCTCGAAAAGGGTGGGATGGGACTATAAAAGGCTCAAATGTGTCGATACCTATAAATGGAGAAGTAATTCATGTTCAAACTACTCCTGATGGTTGTATTGTAATGTTTGCCGATAATGGATTCAATGTGAATTCGAGAAAAAAAACAATGACTGTGTTATCAAAAAAACAATTTGCTGATTTTGGTGAAAGAATAAAATCAGGATTACACGCTGCCGGAGGTGCATTAGCGCAAGGAGCTTCCTTACTTGGTGGCGCATTGCCCGGTGGTGCCGTAATATCGGCTGCGGTTTCGAATGTTTCTTCCAATCAAACTGATGGAGCATCATCGAATGCTAATGTTAAATCAGTAGACAAAAAGAAGAAAAAAGTTTGGGACTCCGGAAGAGATGATAATTGTGATGGTTTGATGAATTTACCAGATGGAGATTATGAAATAGAAGTTATATTTGAAAATATTCCTACTTCTAAATCTTCAAAAGCAGAACAAACCGCAGTAACAATCGAGTTTAGTACCTTAAGTAATGTATTGAAAACAAAACACGACACGGTTAAAAATTCCATAAACAATGTAAGATAAGCTTGAATTAAACTCTTTTTAAAGGCTGAATTTCGTAACAGAAGTTCAGCCTTTTTTAGTGTTTAATTATCATTAATAATAAAAAATCAGTGATACTACAATAATTTATTGGTGATACTATTGTAATATAAAAAATTTAGTTTATCTTTGCACCGTCAATTAAAATGAATATAAAAAATTACCAAATTATGGAGACTGATGCAATAAACGCGCGTTATACCCAATTAAGTGAAACTAGCTGTTGCTTGTCGTGTGGAGGTGCTATAAATCATGCAAAACCACTTTTAGATGAAGTGTGCGTAGACCTTGGAAGTGGTAGAGGAAATGATGTGATACGATTAGCTGAACAAGTTGGTGAACAAGGGTTTGTTTATGGTATAGATATTTCGGATGGAATGATAGCGAAAGCCAAGGCAAATTTAGCCAAGTTTGATGTGGAAAATGCTGAAATTTTAAAAGCTGAATTAGAAAAGCTACCTTTACTGAACGAAAGTGTGAATTTGGTAATTTCAAATTGCACAATTAATCATGCAAAAGATAAGCAAGCCGTATGGAACGAAATAAATAGAATACTTAAAGTTGGCGGACGATTTGTTGTAAGTGATATTTACGCAACCACCCCAATTGCCGACGAATATCGAAATGATCCCGATGCAAATGCTGAATGTTGGGCGGGTGCTGTTACAAAAGACGAATATCTTACAATGCTTGAAACGGCCGGATTTAAAAATTTGATGGTTTACGAAGAATCGGCTCCATACGAAAAAGGGAAAGCTGAAGTAGCAAGCTGGACAATAGAAGGAAAAAAATAAAGAAAAACTACCCCCAACCCCCTAAAGGGGACTTTAGAGTTCCCCTCTAGGGGTTAAGGGTGGTCATTATTCACAACTAAAACAATTATTTAATGAAAAGTGTAGTGAAGAAAAGTTGCGCATGCAACACCATTTCAGAAGCTAAAGTAGCACAATGTTGCGCTAAAGTTTCAAACATCGTAGCTGGTTGTCACGACTAAGTTACACCCCTAACCCCTAAAGGGGAATTTATTCCCTTTTGGAGGTTAGGATTTTGTTTAACCCCTGATCCCTAATGGGGAATAACAAAACTCTTTACATCAGGTTAGGGACTTTTTTAAAATTCAACAAAATGTCTATTATAACATATAATGCAAGAGACTTCGAATACCTATCACCTAACTCCCCTTCAGGGGTTGGGGGCAGTACTCTTTCTAAGCACAATATAATTACCCCAATTGCAGATTCGGATGATTTTTTCATTGTAAATCCCTTGCATAAATCGGCCGACATAATCAGTGTCGATGAGCTTAAAAAGCTGCGTGCCAAACTCGATTTATGGGGTGAATTTACGCAGCGTGGTTATTTGATGGACGAAACCAAAGAAAAAAAAGCATTTAAACTGGCTTATCTCGATTTTGTTGAAAAGCGCGAAGAAGATGAAACGCAGCTATTTTTTGTTCCAAACTACTCTTGCAACTTTGCATGTTCGTATTGTTATCAGGAAGGGTATAATCCGGTACAGAAAGTGGTGAATAATGATGTGGTTGATGCATTCTTTAATTATATAAAAACAGAATTTGCCGGACGCAGAAAATATATTACCGTTTTTGGCGGTGAGCCACTATTACCGAGCGACAATCAGCGAAATATGCTGACACACTTTATTGCCAAAGCCAACGAAGCTAAACTCGATTTGGCATTTGTAACCAATGGTTATACACTGGTAAACTATGTGGATTTATTAAAATCAGCGAGCATTCGCGAAATTCAGGTGACGCTGGATGGAACGCAGGAGGTACATGATGGCCGTCGTTACCTGAAAGGAAAACAACCTACGTTTGATAAAATTGTGGAAGGAATTGATGCTTGTCTGGCAGCCGGAATCAATATTAACCTCCGCATGGTGATTGACAAAGAAAATATAGAAAATTTGGCAGGATTATCACGTTTTGCTATTGATCGTGGCTGGACAAATTCGCCTTATTTTAAAACACAAATTGGGCGCAATTACGAACTTCATTTTTGCAACAGCACACCCGAAAAACTTTTCGATCGCGCTACATTGTATCAACATTTATATGAATTACTGAAAGTTCATCCTTATATTGCTGAGTTTTACAAACCGGCATTTTCGATAGCAAAATATATATCTGAAAATGAGTCACTTCCTACAGCATTGTTCGATTCATGCCCGGCTTGTAAAACCGAATGGGCTTTCGACTTTACCGGAACAATTTACTCTTGTACAGCCACTGTAGGCAATAAAGGTGATGAGTTAGGAACTTTTTATCCTACAATTACTAAAAATGATGAAGCCATTGAAAGTTGGCAAAATCGCGATATTACGACCATCGAAAAATGCAAAACTTGTGATGTGGCATTGGCTTGTGGAGGTGGTTGTGCTTCGGTAGCGAAAAATAAATTCGGACATCCAAACAATCCTGATTGCAGACCGGTAAAGGAATTGTTGAGTTTGGGAGCGGCGTATTATTTGAATCCTGCCCCCTAACCCCCTAAAGGGGGAATGAGTAAGGTATTTTAAAATCTTTGCTCGTTTAAATATGAATTAAAAAAACACATTATAATTTTTAATTAACAATGCTTGCTTTATCTCCCCCTCAATATTCCCCCTTCAGGGGGTTAGGGGGCTGGGTTAGGGAGCCAATATTTTTTTATGAAAGAAATTAATGCAGCTGATTTTCAGCAAGAAGTACTTAATGGTGGTAAAGTAGTAGTTGATTTTTATTCAACCGAATGTCCACCTTGCGAAGCCCTGGCACCAAAATTTGATGCTATGGCCGAATTATATGGCGAAAAAATCAAGTTTGTAAAAATTTTTCGTCAGGGAAACCGTGAGTTGGCTACAGAGTTGGGTGTAAGTTCATCTCCAACATTGTTGTTTTTCGAAAACGGAAAACAAATTTTTGATACCATCAGTGGTGGCATTAAAAAATCTGAAATTGTGGAGCGTTTGGATAAAATGCTGACTTCCGAAGAAGTTAAAGTGATAAAATCCAATCAGAAAAAAACAGTTTCGGAATACGATGTAGCTATTCTGGGCGGCGGTCCTGCCGGATTAACTGCCGGAATTTATCTGGGTCAGGCAAAAATTAAAACAGTTTTGATAGACCCTGCTTTGCCTGGCGGTTATATGGGAATTACACATCAGGTTTCAAACTATCCGGGTTTTGAGCAACCACAGCCGGGTTTTATGTTGGCACACTACATGAGCGAACAGGCAAAACACACCGGCATCGACTTTAAAGTGGCGGTGGATATTACTTCGGTTGATTTGATGAAAAAAGAAATTGTGATTGACGAATTGGAAACCATCAAAGCTAAAAAAATTATTATTGCTACCGGAACTACACCCAACACTATGAATGCTCCGGGTGAAAGCGAATTCAAAGGAAAAGGAATTTCGTACTGTGCTACCTGCGATGCTAAATACTTTGTCGACAAAGAAGTTACTGTTATTGGTGGTGGAAATTCGGCAGTGGAAGAAGCATTGTTTATTACAAAATTTGCCAGCAAAGTAACTATGATTCATCAGTTTGATAAACTCACTGCTAATCAAACCGCTATAGAACAGCTTCAAGCCAATGAAAAAATTGTAGTGATGTACGAACATGAACCTCGCAAATTTGAAAAACGTGATGGTAAAATGATTACTATACTCGAAGACTTGAAAACAAAAGAAACCAAAGAACTGGCTGCTGATGGTGTTTTTGTGTTTATTGGTTTCAAATCCAATGTGGCAGTTTTGGGCGAACATCTACCTAAAATGAATAATTGGGGTTATATTATTACAGATGAAGATATGAAAACAAATTTGCCGGATATTTATGCCGTTGGTGATATTATCAGCAAAAAATACCGTCAGATAACTACTGCAGTTGCCGATGGAACTATAGCAGCAATTACTATTTCGAAAGAATGACCCCCACCCCTTACAGTCTTAGTCTGGATAAATTGAGTGGAAAATAATATAATTCTATTTGACAGAATATCTTAGTGTAACTTTGGGAAATTATTTTGTGTAACTTTGTGTAATAGCTGTTACACAAAAAACACAAAGAACACTCAAAATTCACAAAGTTATGATGGATTTATTCAGTAGAAATACCATCAGTTTTGAAATTATCTTTCTGATTCTTTAATATGTCAAAGTAGGAATAAAAAATATGATTAAAGATAAGTATATAAAATATGAAACTATCTCCAAGTCCCCTTTAGGGGATTTAGGGGTTAATTCAAACGAAACTAACCCAAATTCCCCCCACGGGGGGCTAGGGAGTCGATATTTATATTCCGATTCCGACATGAAAATAATGCGGGCAGCTGAAGATGCGTTGCTTATGGGTCAGAACCGTGTAGAAGAATTGAAACTTTTTGCTACAAACTCCGGAGTAAAGCGCATAGGTATAGCACATTGTGTGGGTATGACGCGTGAAGCCATGGAGCTGAAAGCACGTTTTTCGGATCGGTTTGAAGTTTATACCGTGGATTGCAAATATGCCAAAATAAAAGGTTCGGAAATGCTTGACGATGAAACTGTAAAAGGGACATCATGCAATCCTGCCGGACAAGCAGATTTTTTGGCTCAGCATAATACCGATTTGAATATCTCATTTGGACTTTGTGTAGGACATGATATTCTGTTCAATATGAAATCGAAAGCTCCTGCAACTACTTTAGTGGTTAAAGACCGTGAGCATAAACACAATCCGTATCAGGAATTTATAATTGAAAAATAATTGATATTATGAAAATGAAATTTATCATTCCGGTTATTATTCTTTTGTTGTTAAACTCATGTAAATCAATAGATAAATTAACTCAGTTTGATATTCCATTAAGCCAAACAATTACAATTCCGGCTATTATTCCAATAGATTTGCCATTTGATATTCCAACGCCTGACATAATGCTTGATATTGAAACAACTTACGATTTGGATGACAGTGGATATGAACTGAATAATACGAATAAAAATTTAGTTGAGGAGGTTCTTTTAAAAGAATTAGAATTGACTGTTATTGAGCCTGTTGGAGAAGACTTTAGTCTTTTAAAATCAATAGAAATATACATTTCGGCCGAAGGTGAATCTGAAGAAAAAGTTGCTTGGTTAAATAGTTTTCCTGAATCAAACAATACTCTTCTGGAGACTTCAAAGGCAAATTTAAAAAGATTTGTTTTAAAAGACAAGATAAATCTGAGAGTAAAAACAGTTACTGATGAGATAAATACGCGTGAGTACGATATTAAGATTGATGCTGTTTTTATGGTAAATGCAAAAATATTAGGAATTTAAACATTTAGATAAAAATTAAAATGCAAACAGTATTAATAGTAATTGGAGTAATTTTGGGAACGATAGTTTTACTAAACATTTATGCACGAGCAAAAATGAAGAATGCTCCTAAAGTTGCAGATAGTGAAAGAATTCTCACATTGACCGACAAAAATTTCAAACAACAAACTAAAGGGAAACTGGTTTTAGTTGATTTTTGGGCCGAATGGTGTGCTCCTTGCCGCATGATGGCGCCAATTTTAAATGAAGTTTCAAATGAATTACCCGAAGGTAAATATGTTGGGAAAGCCAATATTGAAACATATCAATCGTTGGCTCAACAATTTAATGTGCGAAGCATTCCAACACTTATTTTATTTCAGGATGGAAAAGAGATTAATAGGTTTGTGGGTGTAAAAACAAAAGATTTTTTGTTGAAAAATATGAAATAATTTACTATTTGTTTATTTACTATTTACAATTTATTAAATGAAAAAAGTACTCATTTTAGGTGGCGGTTTTGCTGGTGTTGAGGCAGCCATACGTTTGCAAAAAAGCAAACAATTTGAAGTTAGTTTGGTTTCCGATCGGGATTACTTATTTGTATACCCCATTTCAATTTGGGTACCTGTTAGAACGCTTAGTTTTGAGAATGCCAAGCTTCCTTTAGAGCAAATACAGAAAAAACATGGATTTAAACTGATATTTGACAAAGTAACAGCTATTCAGGCCGCCGAAAATACGGTTCAACTTGAAACTCAAACATTATCATACGATTATCTTGTTGTGGCTTTCGGATCGGGAAAAATGCAGCCCAAAGGAATTGAATATACCACTACCATTTGTGGCCGTCCGGAACAAACCCTGGAATTGCGCGATAAATTAGATGCTTTGATAGCTAAAGGTAGCGGAAAAATAGCCATTGGTTTTGGTGGAAATCCCAAAGATAAAACCACAGTGCGCGGTGGTCCCGGTTTTGAATTGATATTCAATATTCATCATTACCTGAAGAAAAAAGGGATACGCAAAAACTTTGAACTGACTATGTTTGCACCTATGCCTGAGCCGGGCGCACGTATGGGAAAAAATGCCATGAAAGCCGTATATAAAATGTTTTTAGCATTGAATATTCAAAGCCGTTTTGGTAAAAAAATTACTGAATTTCAGGAAGATGGTGTTGTATTTGAAGATGAGTCGAAGCTTGTTTCGGATTTAATCATGTTTATTCCGGCAGGTGCAGGTTCGCCTATTCTTAAAAATTCCGATTTGCCACTTTCAGAAGCAGGTTTTGTGAAAATAAACAACTTCAATCAGGTGGAAGAGTTTCCGAATGTTTTCGCCATTGGCGATGCTGCTGCATACGAAGGTCCTGAATGGACAGCCAAACAAGGACATATTGCTGAAATCATGGGTGCTAATGCTGCTTATAATATTATCCAAATTAATAATGAATCTGTTAAACGTAAAGGATATCAAGAACACTTGAGTATTATTTGCGTTATGGATATGGGTAACGGAGCTGCTTTTGTTTATCGCGACAGCAAAAGAGAATTTATGATTCCGATGCCAATTTTTGGTCACTGGATGAAACAAGCCTGGGGACTTTATGCCAAGTGGACAAAACTTGGTTTATTTCCAAGATTACCCGGAATGTAAAACATTGAATATTATGTAAGTATTACAATTAATCAGCCCCCCTAGCCCCCTAAAGGGGGAATTCTAGTGCTTTATTAAATATTATATCAATCATTAAAATTCAATTTATGACATTTTAAGTTTCTTTTTAATAAGAAGTTTAATCAAAATTAATGTTCAGTACTATTTGAGTAGTATTGAATTTTACGAATTATCATTACTTAGTTTTAGAAATAAAATACCCTTTCAATATTAAACAATAAAAATTCAAATAACAAAAATTACAATTAAAATGGGAACAATTCATTTAACCAAAGCAGATTTTTTATCTAAAGTAGCTAATTACGAAACAAATCCAACAGAGTGGAAGTACGAAGGAGATAAACCTTGTATCATCGATTTTTATGCCTCCTGGTGTGCTCCTTGTAAAACAGTAGCACCAATTTTGGAAGATTTAGCCAAAGAATACGAAGGACAAATTTATATATACAAAGTTGATACAGAAGCAGAACAAGAATTAGCCGGTGCTTTTGGAATTCGCAGTATACCAACCATACTTTTTTGTCCAATGGAAGGTGCTCCACAAATGGCACAGGGTGCTTTACCAAAGGATACTTTCAAAAAAGCAATTGCTGATGTTTTGTTGAATATTTAAGTATGGATAAGTACAATCAAGTAAGCCTTGAAATGTTTTATACGCTTAGCTATCCAAATTGCAAATTACTGCAACGCTTACTTGACGAAACACTACCCGAATTTGGTGAAAAATTTGTACTCAAGAAAACAATGGCCAATGGACCTTTGGGTATGATTAAAACTTTGAAAATGGGCATTCACACTGTGCCTACATTGTTAATTAACAACGAAATAGCATTTAAGCAAGTACCTACAAAACAAGAATTAATAAACAAACTCAAATTTTACTAAAATGGAAGAAAAGAAAAAACTACGTTGTCCACTGGGTGTTCCCGGAGGAATTTTAGCTACATTAATTGGTTTAGCAGGAATTGTTTTAAATAGTATTGATTTTAATTTATCGGGATTGTTGTTTTCAATAGCTTTATTTCTGATAGGCGGACCATTTGTTCGTATAACCATGATGGTACATTCTGCTAATGACAGATTGGACGAACTGGAACGTAAAATGGACGAAAAGAAATAGATCAACATGATGCAAGAAACCACAGAAATGTATAAATTCCACTGATATGATGGTGGTTTCTACGATTACATTATTCTACAAAATCAATAACAATAGTTTTAAACCATGCGAATTTGTAGATTTTTTAAAAAAGTTTCTTTACACCAAACCCCAAAAGACTTGTCTTTAAAGATTCAAAATATTGCATTTTTTAGTACTTTTGCAAAACAAAAAGACGATACAAAGGGTTAATAAGATATGGAAAATAAATTTTTTGAAGATATACGCTCTGACTTTCCAATTTTAAACGAAAGAGTTTACAATAAACCTTTGGTATATTTTGATAATGGGGCAACAACTCAAAAACCCCGTTGTGTGGTGGAGAAAATTGATTATGCTTACTATCATTTAAATGCCAATATTCATCGTGGTGTACATTTTTTAAGTCAGCAAGCGACTCTGGCTCATGAAGATGCACGAAAATCAGTTGCAGAATTTTTAGGATCGAATAAAAGTGAAGAAATAATTTTCACACGTGGTACAACCGAGGCTATCAACTTGGTTGCAACATCTTTTGGTGAAGCTTTTTGTAAATCGGGCGATGAAATTGTTGTTTCGGTGATGGAACATCATTCAAATATCGTTCCCTGGCAAATGTTGTGCGAGCGTAAAGGCATGAAGTTAAGGGTAATACCTATGACTGAAGCCGGCGATTTGGACATGGATGTGTATAAAAGTTTATTGAACGAACGCACCCGCATAGTGTCAGTTATGCACGTATCGAATGTGTTAGGCACAATAAATGATGTGGCTGAAATTATACGAATTGCACACGAAAAAGATATACCGGTATTAATTGATGGAGCACAGGCAGTACCGCATATTCCGGTAGCTGTGGTAAAATTAGATGCTGATTTTTATGTTTTTTCAGGGCATAAAATTTATGGTCCTACAGGAATTGGTGCATTATACGGAAAAGAAAAATGGTTGAATGCCATGCCACCATATCAGGGTGGGGGCGAGATGATAGCCAGCGTTAGTTTTGAAAAAACAACTTATAACGAACTTCCTTTTAAATTTGAAGCAGGAACACCGGATTATATTGGTTCAACAGCTTTGGCTGAAGCCTTGAGATATGTGAGTGAAATTGGTTTAGATAAAATTGCTAAGTACGAACACGATTTAACTACTTATGCTACAGAGCGTTTGAATGAAATAGATGGGCTTAAATTATTTGGAACATCGTCGGATAAGAGTGCTGTTATTTCATTTTTAGTTGGAAAAATTCATCCATACGATATAGGTATGTTGCTCGATAAACTGGGAATTGCAGTTCGTACAGGACATCATTGTGCACAACCTTTGATTGATTCACTCGGAATTCCCGGTACGGTGCGGGCTTCATTTTCGTTTTATAATACCAAAGCCGAAATTGATGTTTTTGTAGAAGCTTTAAAAAGAGTGGTGATGATGTTGAGCTAGTAAGAGCAAAGAGCAAAGAGCAAAGATCAAAGAACAAAGAACAAAGACCAAGACTAGAACCAAGAATAAAGACATGACTAGGTCAAAGCTCGAAGATGAATCAAGAGGACAGAAAGAGTTGAAGATTTGAAGATTGAAGAATGAAAGAAAGGTCAAAAACGAAACATGAACCTAAATTTAACATCTAAACTTTTGTAAGACAGAGTCGGAACTATTTCATACTGAAACACCCAATTAGTCCTTTAACTTCTTACTGATTAAGTTGTGTTGGAATTAAGACAAAGACTTATATATTATATTGTTTTACAACTATTTACCTAATAAACCAATTAACTTATTAACCAATCAACTAATTAACCAATCAACAATTTACCCAAAATGACAATAAATAACTTACAAGACGAAATTATTGAAGAATTCAGCCAATTTGATGATTGGATGGATAAATATGCTTTGCTGATTGATTTAGGAAATACGCTGAAACCTTTCGACGAAAAATATAAAACGCCTCAGAATATTATTGAAGGCTGCCAGAGCAGAGTTTGGTTAAATGCTGAAATAAATGATGGAATAATTACTTATCAGGGAGAAAGTGATGCAATACTTGTTAAAGGAATAGTTTCTTTGCTCATTCAAGTTTTATCGGGTCATACACCCGAAGAGATACTGAATACCGAGCTTTACTTTATTGATAAAATTGGGCTAAAGGAACATCTTTCGCCTACTCGCTCCAATGGTTTAGTGGCTATGATTAAGCAAATGAAAATGTATGCACTTGTGTATAATGCGAAGAAGTAAGGCGATTTGAAAGTTTGATGTTTGAGAGTTTGAGGTTTGATGAGTTTGAGGTTTGAGAGTTTGAAAGTTTGAGGTTTGAGAGTTTGAAGATTTTTCTTCATCATCACATTATCATATCATCACATTATCACATTATCAGATCATCACATCATCAGATCATCACATCATCAGATCATCACATTATCATATCATCACATTCTTCTTTTCTATATTTCAAAATATTCCAATGTAAAATTTTCACCATCGAATTTGCCATAAGAGAATATTGATACAAAATCGCCCAGAATAACTACTCTTTTTTTGTCTAAAATTTGCAAATCGAGCGCCAAGTGCCGATGTCCAAATATCATAAAGTCAACATTTTGGTTGTTTTGAGCAAATTTTTTGGCAAAAACTACCAATTCTTCGTTTTGTTCCCCTTTGTACACATTTTCTATATGTAATATTCGCTCCCGGTTGTGTTTCGACCAGTTATAACCAAATTCTTGTCCTAACTGAGCCGGAACATATCGAAATAATTTTTGAGCAAATTGGCTGTGAAACACCTTTCTGATTATTTTAAAGCCTTTTTCGTCAGAATTTAAACCATCTCCGTGAGCTAAAAAAAATGTTTTATTTCCAAGTTGAATAATTTCTCCTTGTCGATGTATAATCAATCCTACTTCTTTTTCCAGATATCCAAAAGTCCAAATATCATGATTTCCGGTAAAAAAATGTATCTCAATGCCAGCGTCAATCAACTCAGCCAATTTACCCAAAAAACGGACAAAACCTTTAGGGACTACAGTGCGATATTCAAACCAAAAATCGAACATATCACCCAATAAATAAATGGCAGTTGCATCTTTTTTTGCCATTTCCAGCCAGTCAACCAACTTTTTTTCGTGCGCTTTAGGGTCTGAAACCAAGCGAGAACCCAAATGTGCATCTGATAAGAAATAGTTCATTTTTTATTTTGTAAGAAGTAAGTTTGAGTTTTTATGTGTAGAAGTCTTTGTTCTTTAATCTTTGTTCTTTTGTCTTTCTTATAAAAATCCTAATTCAAGCTGAGCTTCTTCACTCATCATGCTCTTATCCCAAGCAGGTTCAAAAACAATATTTACCTCAACATTTTTAACTCCTTCTACACTGCCGGTTTTCATGCGCACATCTTCCACAATAAAATCAACTGCCGGACAGTTAGGTGCAGTCAAAGTCATGTCAATATTCAATTGACCATCCTCGGCCAAATCAATTTTGTATATCAACCCCAAATCATAAATATTAACTGGTATTTCAGGGTCGAAAACAGTTTTCAGCATCCTTACAATTTGTTCCTCTTTTTCTAAAAATTCATTCATGGATATTTATCTTCAATTTGTTTAAGTACTAATTTTATTTCAAAACATGTTTATTTGTTTTCCATTTAACAAGCAAAATGCACAAATAGTTTATAGTTACAGTAGAAGTTTTCGGGACTTGATTATATTTGATTTCCAAATTCTACCAGTCTGTCAAATTCGGGTAAAGATGCAGCTAATTTACCCTTTATCACAACAACAGTATCCACTTTTGCTTTTATACAAAGTTTGTCATCGCTTTTTCTACGTATTTCCTGATAGAAAACATATTTCACACCCTCTTTTTTAACATGTAATTTGGATATAAAACTATCGCCCGAACGCAATGACAATTTGAAAGCCATTTCGATGCGTGCAACAACTGCATCAATACCTTCGGAATGAAGTTTTTCGAAACTTACATTTTGCTCCAGTAAAAACTCATGACGTGTGTGTTCTAAATAATTCTGGTATACAGAATTGTTTACAATTCCTTGTAAATCAAGTTCGTAGTCGCGTACTTTTAATTCTAATTCGTAAATATGCATTTTTATAAAAGTTTGGTGTTTGTCTGTTTGATGTTTATTTCTTCCTAATTATTGTCAATCCATCTCTCAGTGGTAGCATTACTTTTTCTACCCGATTGTCAGAACTTACAAAATCGTTAAATCTCATAATTTCAATGGTTTGCTTGTCGTTGTTTTCCACTTTTTGCAATACTTTTCCATCCCAAAGTGTATTGTCGGCTAATATAAATCCACCACTCCGTAATTTTGGTAAAACAGCTTCGTAGTAAGCCAAATATTCCCGTTTATCTGCATCAATAAAAACAAAATCGAAGGTAATATCCAGCTTATCAATTACTTGCAAAGCATCGCCAATGTGAAGTTTAATTTTATCATTATATTCTGAAGCCGAAAAATTTTGTTTAATGAAATCTTCCAACTCATCATCGCATTCTATAGTATGTAAAATACCATTTTCGGGCAATGATTCGGCCATACACAATGCAGAATAGCCCGTAAAAGTGCCTAATTCAAGAATATTGTGGGGTTGAATCATTTTGCAAAACATGGACAAAACGCGCCCTTGCAAATGACCGGATAACATACGCGGATTTATCAGTTTTAAATGCGTAGCCCTGTTTACCTTGGCTAAATATTCAGGCTCAGCATCCGTATGACTTAGTATGTAATCTTCAACATTCATTTGTTAATTTCATCTGTTTGTAATTCATATACCTGCCCCCTAACCCCCTAAAGGGGGAATAAGTAGTGTACTACAATTGTTTGTTATTTTATAATTAATCCCTTGTGTGTCAAAATTTTATTTTAGACATAGGTTTTCATGTTTCGTGTTTCACGATTTTTCGATCAAAATATTAAAAAAGTGTGTTTCAAAAACTTGGTCATAAAACCCCCATTTGGAAGATGAAGTCTTCAAGTTAGATATCTCAAAAACATAGTCAATAAGGCTCCATTTGGGGTTGGGAATCTTTGTTCTTTAATCTTTGTTCTTTTGTCTATATTCTAAATATATTTCAACACACTTAATTGCTTTACATCAAATATTTCGTTGGCAATTTCCTGCAATTGTTCTGCTGTTATTGCTTTAATTAAATTTCGAACTGTTTCTAAATCATCAATTTTACCATAACGCAAATAACTTTTGCCCAAACTCAGAGCCAGATTTTCTTTTTGTTCTGTTGCAATTGCCATTTGCCCCAACAATTGTAATTTGTATTTTTTTAAGGCATTAGGGCTTAGTTTTTGTTCCCTGAGTTTAGTCAATTCTTTGTGTACCAACTGTTCGCATTTCTGTGCATTTTCAGGGTCGCATCCAAAGTACACGCTCCACATACCTGTATCGGTAAATGGTTGATAGCTTGATTCTACATTATAAACCAATCCATGTTTTTCGCGCAACGACAAATTTAACATGCTATTCATACCAGGACCGCCTAAAATGTTGTTTAGCAAGTACAAACCCATACGTTTTGGATGATACAAATCGTAGGCTCTATTACCCAACATAAAATGTACCTGATGCGTGTTTTTGTTTATCTCAGTTCGGCTGGGTGTATAATTAGCAGGGGCAATTCGTTTAGGTTTTTCTTCAAAAGTTCTGTTGATTTTCAGGTATTTTTGAGCCCATTTTGTTAACTGATTAAAGTTAATGTCGCCAATAGCGAAAAAAACCATTTCATCTGTACGATATTGTTTTGAAATAAAATTATTCGAATCGGCTGTAGTATATTGCTCTAAAAGCTCTGGTTTTCCCAATATATTATGACCGATAGCATGGTGAGCAAAAAGGAGCTCTTCAAAGTCATCAAAAATTAATTCCGAAGGGCTGTCGTTATACGATTGAATTTCATCAATAATGATAACTACCTCTTTATCAATTTCTTTCTGTGGAAATGTAGAATTAAAAACAACATCGGCTATTAGCTCCATTGCACGTTCGAAATGTTCGTTCAGTACGGTTGCAAAAACCACGGTTTCTTCTTTCGAGGTAAAGGCATTCAACTCGCCACCAACATTTTCTAGTCGATTTATTATATGCCCCGAACGACGCTTTGCAGTCCCTTTAAAAAGCATGTGCTCAATAAAATGTGCCATACCCTGCTCATTTTCAGCTTCATCGCGCGACCCGGCATTGATAACAATTCCACAATAACTTACAGCCGTATTGTCCGGTTTATGTACTATTTTTAATCCGTTGGAGAGTGTATATGTTTGGTAATTCATTGTGTTGTTTTATGTATTTCAAAATCAGCCTAATTCTCAAAACTACAAACGAAACAGGATGATTGAAACTAAACAGGAAATGAATATATGTAGAAAATATCCATTTCCTGTTTTTACATTTTGCTATTTCTGTTTTTTAATTACTTCTAATGCTATTAAAACTGTTTTGTCGTTTTTGTAAAATAATGGATAAAAACCTGAATCACCCAAAATATTACGTACAATATACGACTGAAGTTGAGAATTAATTAATCCACGCGAAATATTTATATCTTTATTGTTCGGTGCTACACCTTTAGTTGCTGCAAATTTCACAAAATCATCTAATACAGCCTGATTTTTAAGGTATTCCGATAACTGTTGCCAGCTTTTAAAAGTGTTTAGTTTTTTGCGATTATTGTCGGTATATTGAAATGCAAATTGATATAAATAACCATAATTTACCACTTTGTTTAGATATGTTGAGTATTCACTTGTATCTCTCGACACAAAAATATCGGGCATTATGCCTCCACCACCATAAACTGTTCTTCCCTTTAAAGTCTTGAATTTAAGCGAATCAGCAATGTGAATGCTATCTTTGCTATCAAATTCGCCATGCAAATACCTATTCAGAATATCATTTTCGTACTTTTCGGAATTACCTTTTATGTAAGGTTTTTGTATGCTTCGTCCCGAAGGAGTAAAATAACGTGCCACCGTTAGTCGAATAGCAGAACCATCTTTCATATCCATTTGCTGCTGAACAAGTCCTTTGCCAAACGAACGACGACCAATAATGATACCTCTGTCGTTATCCTGAATTGCGCCAGAAAAAATCTCGCTTGCCGAGGCCGAAAATTCATCAATCAAAACGACTACAGGTAAACCAATACAACTTCCTTTTCCATCCGATTTTGCCTCGAATCGGGGATAGGATTTGCCTTCGGAATACACAATCAAAAGGTTTTGAGGCAAAAATTCGTTTACCATCTGTATCGCCTGATCCATAAAACCTCCGCTATTTTCACGTAAATCAATAATATATTTCTTTGCGCCTTTTGCCCTTAAATCGGCTATACCATTTAAAAATTCGGAATAAGTGGTAGCTGCAAATTTACTCACCTTTATAAAACCAACCCCAGGCTCAATCATATAAGCAATATCAACCGAATTAACAGGAATTTCACCACGAGTTACCGTATATTTAAGCAATTCCTTGGTTCCATTACGTTTAACGGCTAGTTTTACTTTCGATTTGGCAGGTCCCCGGAGTTTTTTCATCACTCTTTCGTTATTTATTTTTTTACCCGTAAAGTTGGAGTCATTTACCAATACTATTCTATCGCCGGCAAGTAATCCTACTTTTTCAGAAGGGCCACCACTAATCACCGACACGATAGTAATCGTATCGTTTTGAATATTAAATTGTACGCCTATGCCATTAAAACTTCCTTCGAGTTCACTATTTACCGTTTCTAAGTCCGATGCAGGAATATACACCGAATGTGGATCGAGTTTTGAAATTAAATCGGCCACTACTTCTTCTGTTAAATCATTAACATCTACTGTATCAACATATTGTGAGTTAATTAAAGCAAGCAATTCCTCCACTTTATTATCCCCTCTTCCTGAAAAAATATTGCTAATTTTCGATTTTGAGCGCAGGTGAGCTCTATCTGCCAATAAATTTCCAAGCACTAAGCCAAAAATTACGGCTGCAAACACAATTAATACTAAAACCAGATTTTTTTTATTCATGCGAAAGTTAATTATTTTATTTTTCAATTGTTGTATAATAATTATGCGTGCTAATTATTTATTATTCAGATACTTCAATAAATTGAACATCAATATTGGCTCGTTCTAATAATTCCACACCATCCATAATTCTGTATTTTTCACCGTAAATTACTCGCTTAATTCCTGACTGAATTATAAGTTTGGCACATTCAATACAAGGTGAAGCTGTAACGTACAAAGTGGCACCATCGCTGCTGTTGTGCGAACGTGCAATTTTGCTTATTGCATTGGCCTCGGCGTGTAAAACATACGCTTTCGATACATTGTTCTCATCTTCACATTTATTTTCAAATCCCGAAGGTGTTCCATTATATCCATCCGAGATAATCATTTGATTTTTCACCAGCAATGCACCTACTTTTCGACGTTCGCAGTAGGAGTTTTCGGCCCAAATACGCGCCATACGCATATATCTTTTATCGAGTTGAATCTGTTTTTCTGTCATATATTATATTGTTGCAAACTGCAGATAATTAAGGGTATGAGTGATTTATTTAATACAATGAATTAATTAAACGTACATTTGTATGTATCAATATTCATATTTATTGCGAATTAAGTCTTTGTTCTTTGTTCTTGGCTCTTTGTTCTTCTATATATTTAGTTTGAAACTTCGGCAAAACCACCAATTACCGAATAAAACTGATCATCGGTAACGCCAATTTGGCGACAGGCAATGCGAGCTGCTTCAATATTTTGAAGATTAAATTCGCCGGATATTTTTATTGGAACTTTACCTTTTTTCGATTTTAAAAATGTAATTCCATCATGCACTTCATTTTTTGGTGTTTTATAAGAAAAAGGCACTATGTCACGCCGAAGTTTGCTTGCAATATCAATTAAATTAGCATCTCCTTCAAAGTAAATCAATCGTCCTTGAACTTCCATTGAATCTGTAAACTTTTTAAAAAGTTCAATATATTCTTCCGAACTGGAAGATGCATTTTTTTTACTGCAATCTATGCCGGTAATTATTGCAATATGAGCTTTATAAAAAATAAATTTTGATCGATTATTATTAGTTGAAATAAAACTTTCGTCTCCTTCTATCACAGCAATTCTTGCATCGAAAGTTAAGTTAACCGTGTTTTCAGAACCCAAACATTGTTTTTCAATCAAATAATCAGTATCAATTTTTAACTGTTTCAGTACAAAAACTATCATTGATGCAATAGTGGCTTTACCAAAACTTCCACCTACTACAATCCGGGTTTTACTGCGTGTTTGAAGATAAACATATTCGGGGTACGATAATACTCTTAATCCTAATTCTTTTGCTTTTAATAATTCAGGATTATCAGCAGCAACATTTTTTCCAATTACAATAGAAGTTAAGCTTTTATTGATTTTTTCGGGAAACCAGCCCATCTTCTCCGGTAAAATTCCATGTAATTTTAACGTGCTCAAAACAGGTTCTGCTATTTCAATATCAGAACCACTGACTGTAATATTGTTTTTTTTACTGCTTGCTATTGCCAAACATCTCAAAACCGGACCTCCAATTGCAATAAAATGTATTCTATGCATGGTATTAAATACTGGGTTTTATGTACTTTTGCTCTGAAATTCAAAACAAAGCGCAAAAGTAGTAAAATTTTATCAAGTAATTAGCTTAAGAGTTTTTTTGTTAAGATATAAGCGCCTAGACGAATGGAATTTAACTTTCATTTTGTTACATTTTTCATTTTTAAAACAGTTTTTTCAAAACGTTTAAAATAGTACTTCATCATATGACTGAGATAGGTTTTCTTTTGCTTGGTATCATTGCCGGTATTTTATCCGGTTTGTTTGGAATAGGTGGCGGAATAGTTATGGTTCCTTCGCTCATTGCATTTTTTGGAATGGAAATTTTGGATGCGAATGCCACCTCGCTCGCAGCAATGCTTTTGCCTGTTGGTTTTTTTGGTGTTATGGCTTATTATAAAGCCGGATTAGTCAATGTAAAAGAATCTTTGTGGATTTCACTCGGATTGTTTTTGGGATCATTTGTGGGCGGTGAATTTGCGGTTAATATTGACGAAGGACTATTAGCTAAACTTTATGCGGCAATTTTATTTTATATCGCTATAAGTTATTTCGATGTTTTATCGTATTTCAAAAAGAATAAAAAACCTAAACCCATGCAAACTCCAATAAAATCAAGACCTTACTGGGCTTTTATTTTAGTTGGAATAGCTGCCGGCATCTTTGCCGGATTATTTGGAAAAGGCGGAGGAATTATTATTGTACCCATTTTAATCGGTCTTTTTCATTACGATGGAAAAGCCGCTACAGCCACTTCACTTACAGCCATGCAGTTGCCTGTAGGACTTCCCAGTGTAATTATTTATGCACACGATGGTCATTTAAATATTTTATTTGCAGCACTTATTGCCCTGGGCATAGTTATAGGAGTGTTTTTCGGTTCAAAAGCCGGTATTAAATTGCCATCAGCGGTATTTAAAAAAGTATATGCTGTTTTTCTGTTGGGAGTAGCCGTTTTTATGGTTTATAAGTACATTTAAATAATCAATAATAATTAGTGATATGTTTTGAGTAAACCATAAGTAATGAAACGCTCAGTCATTTGAGATTTTGATAGTTCTGATAAGCATCTAATGTAATTCATTCATTTTTCTTTAAAAAATACATACCATGAAAAACAAAAATGAAAATTTGATTGATCAACTTCAATTAAAATTAGAATTGTTGTCGCGAAAGCATCAGCTTATTTCAAAGGAAATTGAAGAGTTGCGAACTGATTTACAGGAAATAGTACGCACTGAAAATGAGGAGGATAGTGTGGTTGAGCAAGGAGTAGCGGAAAATGCCTTTATAAGTTCAATAGTTGATCAAAATAACACAGCATCTGTAGAAGCAAGCCAAAAACCGGAAAATAAAACTTCCGATAGTCAGGCAAAAAAGGCTATTCTACCGACAATAAAACTCGATTGGGAAAAATTTATAGGTGAAAACCTTGCCAATAAAATTGGTATTGCCATCACCATTATCGGGGTTTCGATAGGTGTGAAATATTCTTTCGACCATCAACTTATCAGTCCGTTCATGCGTGTTATTTTGGGTTATATTTTTGGTGTAGTCATGCTGGCTGTAGGTTTTAAATTGAAAAAAAACTTCAAAAACTTCAGTGCTGTATTGGTGAGTGGTGCAATGGCAATTATGTATTTTATTACGTTTTCGGCTTATAGTTTTTACAGTTTATATCCTCAGTCCATTGCCTTTGTTATCATGGTTGTTTTCACCATCTTTACTGTGTTGATGGCCGTAAAATTTAATTTACAGCTTATTGCACATATTGGTTTGGTGGGTGCTTACGCTGTTCCGTTTTTGCTTAGCGATGGGTCAGGGAAAATCGTGATTCTTTTATCGTATATGAGCATAATCAATATCGGAATTTTAAGTTTAGCTATTACAAAGTATTGGAAACAGCTTTATTTTGTATCCTTTGGCTTGAGCTGGCTGGTTTTTGTTTCGTGGTTTTTAGGCCTGTCCAATACCAATGACTATTTTACAGCAATACTGTTTTTTGCAACAATATTTTTTGCTACTTTTTATGCTATTGCGCTTATTTACAAATTAATAAAAAAAGAAAAGTTTAATTTAGGCGATGTAGTTATCATCTTGATTAACTCTTTTGTTTATTATTATATTGTGTATACCACTTTGGATGCCCATGTTAATTTTACCCATTACCTGGGCTTGTTTACATTATTGAATGCATTGATACATTTAGCCCTTAGCATAACTATTTATAAGCAAAAGCTGGCCGACCTCAATTTGTTTTATCTCTATTTCGGTTTGTTTATTACATTTATTACCATTGCAATACCCGTACAGCTCGATGGAAATTGGGTAACCTTGCTTTGGGCTTGTGAGGGGGCATTATTGTTTTGGATAGGACGTGTAAAACAGGTTGCCTTGTACGAAAAACTTTCGTATCCGCTTATAATGCTTTCAATTTTAAGCATTTCGCACGATTGGGTACAATACTCATTCTCAACAATATCAGTGCCTGTTTTGAATATTGGATTTCTTTCGGCTGTAATTGTCTTTTCCTCGCTCCTTTTCATTATTTACCTCAATAATAAATACCAAGCCGTACTCACAATTTCAAGGGATGAAGCTTATATGACTTTTGTGAATATTCTTGTTCCTGTGTTTTTCATGTTGGTTTTATATTTTGCTTTTAGAATGGAAATAAATAAGTATTGGACAGCAGAATATCTAAATTCAGCCATACAATTACCAAATTCGGCAGATGGTTTTAAAATGCTTGAACACGATGAAAATATAGTGCAATATAATGAAATAGTATTGTTGAACTTTACACTCTTGTTTTTAGCGGCAATAAATGTATTCGGCAACAAAATATTTAAAAATCAGTTTTTAGCCTTACCCGCCATCCTATTGAGTGCTATTGCTATATGTGTGTTTTTAACCAATGGTTTGTACATTTTTAGCGAACTAAGAACTAACTTTCTAAATCAAAAAGCCACTGATATATATCAGCTAACCGGCTGGAGTATAGGCATTAGATATCTAAGTATAATATTTGTGGTACTGCTAATGGTTTCGGCAGCTAAAACAGTAAAATTGCAGATTTATGACTCCTATTTAAATAAAAACTTGCATAAAATTTACGAGTGTTTTGTTGCCATAACTATTTTGTGGTTAATGAGCAGCGAAGTCATCGAATGGCTACATTGGAATGGCTATCCAAATCACTATAAAATTGGCATTTCTATACTTTGGGCCGTATTTGCTTTGGCAGTTGCTGTAATTGGCATCTGGAAAAAGAAAGCTCATTTACGTTGGAGCGCCATAATTCTTTTTGGAATTACTATTGCCAAAGTTATGCTGTATGATATTGCTAATATGAGCAGTATTTCCAAAACCATTATTATGATTTTATTGGGATTATTACTACTTATATTTTCATTTCTTTATAATAAGTACAAATCCTTTATAAACAATTAGTTAGGTAGATTATGCTGTTATTGTCTTATTTACAAATATTTTTCCATATCACTGTTTGAAAATTCTATATCAAATTCTTTGTCTAAGTCCCTGAGATGAAAAACACATTTAATTACCTCTCTAAAGTCTGAAAGAATAATTGTTAACCCAAAATTTGGTATAGAATAACCGTTTTCATCAACCTCTACACTTTGCAGCGTAATTTCATTTTCATTTTCATTTTTTAAATACAATGTTTTATCCGAAATATTAACTTTTTCTACAAATGCAAGTATATGTTTGTTCTGCGTATTAATTGTAAGCAAATAATATACACTTCGAACATTCACCTTTGTTAGCACTTTTATTGTAGATGAAGTATTGGAATAGGTAGGATTTATTGTTTTCTCTACTTGTTCCGTTAATTTATAATTGATAGATTTATCAGATTCAAAAATAAAATTAACGCTTCTGTGTATCGGTGGAAAATAGGGTATAATTACTGCTTTTTTTAAATTATCTTCTCCAATAATTTCAGCAATATCCGTATCGGTCTCGCATATTTTAATCCCTGTCAAATCTGCGCCGTTGAGTTTTGCATTGGTAAGATTGGCATATTTAAGGTTGGCATTGGTAAGATTTGCTCCCGACAAATCGGAATCAGATAACTCTGCAGAAGATAAGTCTGCACCTATTAGGTTTGCATTCTGCAAGTTAGCATTTGTAAAATCAGTAGAACTGCAATCTGCCTTTTGCAGTATAGCATCTCTCAGATTGGCATTTATGAATTCAGCAGAGCAAACATCTGCTCCCGTGAGGTTTGCTTTTGTAAAATTAGAATTATTAAAATCGCACAATGCAAAATCAACATTACTCAAATCGGCATTTTCAAAATTCACATTTTCGAGATGACAAGACATAAATTTACAGTTTTTTAGCCTTGCATTCGAAAAATCTGAACCATTGAAATTGATAAATGCAATATCGGCACCTTCAAGATTTACATTTTGAAAATTGGAGTTTTCTAATGTTCTATTCCAGTTTGAGTCACCATTTATTGTTATTCCTTGTAAATCATCGCCTGAAATATCCAATGGGATATTCAAATCTTGATTTAAAAGATAGCTAGTTATTTTATTGGGTGTAGACATGAGAAAATACTATTTGTAAATTTATATTGCAAAAAAAAGGCATAAATTAATTCATACTCGCTAAAAACTCATCTGCAAGATCTGAAGCATCTTTTTCATTAATCTGATTTTTTAGTTTCTCAATTTCATCTTTCAACTGTTGTTTAGTTGTTGCAAAATACTCATCCCAGTCACTTATATTAACTATTAGTTTGTAGGTGTTGTTGCCTTTTATTTCGAGTATTTTGTTTTGAATTATTTCAATTTTTTGTTTTAATCTCAATATTGTAGATTTAAGTTTTAACTTGTCATCTATTTTAAGCCCTGCTGAAGCAGTTAAAAAGCCTTTTTCAAGTTTATTAAGGATTTCTGTAATTCTGTCTAAATCGTTTTTCTCATTGGCATCATTTAGCTCTTTAAAAATCTCTTCAGCCATTTTTTGAAATTCAACTGACTCATTTGAAAATTTATCAGGATGACAAAGAACTACTGCTTTTCTAAATTTGCTTTTTATTTCTACTTTTTGTAACTCCGTTAACTCTATAAAAGTCTTCGACTTTTCAGATTCAAACTGATTTCTATAATCTTTTTCATCTTTATCTGCTTCTTCAAATTTTGGCTGGTCATCAATAAATAAAATCTTTCTTAGTTTCAGAATTTCAAGAATTAAAACTCCCAATTCATAAGCGTGACGGTGATTAAAACTAGAAAGTAATTTTTCCATTTCAACTTTTTCATTTTCAAATGCACTTAACTGATTCTCCAATAATTTCATTTCGAGTTTAAGCGCTTGAACTTCAGGGTCTTTCCAAATGTCTGTTTGTTTAAATTTGTCAGAGAAAATTTGAATTTGATTTATAGCATTACCATATTCCTTGTTTGCAATGAAATTGTATATTTCGTTTAGTTCATTGTTGAAAAAATAAACTTTAAGTTTTTCATTTTCTTTAAGAATTTCGTCGATGTCTTCCAACAGAATATAGTTTTTAATAATCTCCAGACGTTTAATAATTTTACTAATTGGGAAATCCATTTCCTTGAAAATTGAACCTGTTTCAGGGAAATACTTCTTTAAGTTTTGATTGAACTCGTCTATAAATTGTTGAACTAAAATTGAATCATCTTTAGTAATAATTATATTCTCAAAATCATTTTCTACTTCATTTCCCCAGTTGTATGACCCAGTAATTACTGTATTATTATCGATAATACAAAATTTATTGTGAATCAATTCCGTATTGCCATTACCAACAAAATTGATATCAGAATTTTTAGTTTTTAAAAGGTTAAAATTTATCTCAGATTTCACATTTATTGCTTCATTGGATAGAAATAACGAAACTGAACATCCATCATTCGCTTTTAAAACCAACTCTTCAAACAAAGTTTTGTTTTTAAACCATGCTACAACAATATAAATTGATTTTTGTGCTTTGGCAATTTCGGTATGAATCCGTTCAGAAATATTTTCGAATACTGCTTCTGTTTGCATAATTATAATGTTACAATATTTATATTTGGTATATATTTCTTTATTTCGTCTATTGTTAAAGTTGAAATATTCTCTTTACTACAATATAAGGATTTCAAACTTGTTATGTTAATTAATGACGAAAAATCCTCTATTGGATTTTCAAGACAACTTATATCTCTAAGATTTTTCATTTTGGAGAGAACAGATAGTTTAGAAATTTGGTTTTGATCACAATGAATATTTTCAAGATTTTCTAAATGGCTAAGACTTTCAAGATTATTAATCCTATTATTTGAACAAAAGATTGAGGTCAATTGTGTAAGTGCACTTAGAGGACTCAAATTAGTTATTCCATTTTTTTCACAATTAAATACTTTCAAGTTTGTTAATCCAACTAGAGGACTTAAATCATTTACTTTATTGTTTTCAAAAAAGAACCAGTGTATTTTTTTTAATCCTTTTATTGGACTTAAATCTGTAATCAAATTATTTTCACAACATAAATCTTCAAGTTCTTCCATTCTACTAATTGGAGATAAATCTGAAATATGATTATCTTTAATATGAAGATTTTTAATTTTAATCATATTTCTTAAAGGACTTAAATCTGAAATTTTATTATATGCAAATGCCAAACTTGTGATATTATGTAATTTTATTAAAGGCTTTAAATCATAAATATTGTTAAATGCAAAACCTAATCTTTCAAGTTTAACTAAATCTTTTAATGGACTTAAATCTGAAATATCATTTTTTGAGCAATATAAATATCTTAAATTATTTAAATCAACTAAAGGACTTAAATCTGATATTTGATTGTTAGTACAATCTAAGTATTCCAAGTTTTTTAGTTCTTTTAAAGGAAGTAGATTTTTTAGAGGTGTGTCGTTGTTATAAAATAGTTCTGTTGAATAATCAATCCTTTTTAATTTAATAACTAGATTAAGTTCTTCTAATGTTGGTGTTTCAATAATTCCAAATTCATTAATATAATTAGCTGAATCTTCTTTTGGACGATTTTCTATTTTACCTATTTCAGCATTAAAAATTTTTTTCCAAATATCACTTAATTTAAACCACCAATCCCAATGATATTGGGTAATATCATAGTTTGCCGATAGTAATTTATTTGTGATTGAAATTGACTTCTCAGCTTTAACTAAATTATGTGAACTTATTGGAACAAGTGAATTGTTTTTATTAGCATTGTTATTTTCCATAATCGAAGTGTAATTAAATACTATCCATTTATACTAAATTCTGAATTACGTATAGGTTTGTTTAAACCAAATTTAATTGAAATATCTTTAACTAATTCATAAAACCATTTAGGAGAATATGGACCAATAACTATTTCATCAATTAATTCATTAAGATTGGTTTTAATATAAATGCCTTCTTTGACTTCTTCTTTTGACCAATCATGATTAAATCCATTAATTTTCGTTTCATAAATCAATCTAACCTCATCTTCATATGAATAGGCTTTTTGTTTATGAATATACGGTAACATTATATTACCATCAGGCATAATATCTTTAGAATAATTTAAATAATAAATTTCACTTAGTCTTATTTTCTCAGTTGTGGCTTTAAGGGAGTTTGTTAACTTCGATATTGATGATTGAATCATAATACCTTTACTAAAATCAGAATAAATTTTCCAAAGAGCAGCAGATTCTTCAGTTTTTTTATTCCAACAGTTAACACATACTGTTTCTTTGTTTTTTTTTTCTAATTCAAATTCAGATTTTACTTGATCGATAATTTCATCATCCGTCATTATATCCTCAGACTGTCCAGAATCCCTAAAACACTTATACCATTTCACTCTAAAATCAAAATTTGCATTTGAAGTAGTTCCTTCAAATTGATCTTCTAACATATCTAATCTACAAAAGAATAATGATTGTTTGTGAAGTATTGAGATAAATTTAGTTAGGTCAAGATACTTTACAATTGCATAATCTGAAGAAGGAGAATATAAAGGTGCTGAATCATTTAAAATGGGCATAATATTAAATTTTTAATTATTATTGGGGCAGCTGAATTATTATTTTTAAATTACTTACTTTTTAAATAGATTTCTATGGTTTAAGTATGTGCAATAAATTAGTCGGTTAATACGAAACTTTTTAATTTTGCCATATCATTATATTCTTTTGAAATAACGTTCCGAAAAATTACCAACTTTAGCTAAAAATCCGGGTTGTTTACCAGGCAAATAATATCTTAAAGTAACATTTAAAATGCTGTCATCTGCTGGTTCAAAAGATTCTATAAAATATTGATTATCTTCTTGTAACGTTATTTTCATTTCATAATTAGACAAAATTGTTATAGTATTATTTATATTTTGTGTAATAGTGATTCGTCCTTTATAGAATTCAATTAGAATATCACATTCAGTATACGTGTAAATTGAAAAATTTTCACTTTTCCAATTTCCAGAAAAATCTATTGATTGGGAAAGTGGTGAAATTTCATTGCTATTACATATAATTATTTGAGTATCAGCTTTACATAATGTCTTTAAAACTTTAACAGCTTCATCATAGGATTCACAATCGTGATACCATGATTTAAAATCATTTACCACACAACCAACTGAAGTATTTAACTTCCAAGAATTTTTTTCTTTCATTTCAATATATCCAACGTTGCTCTTTAAATCATAAGTCAAAATATAAAGGTTAGTGTTAAATTGTTGATTGCGCTGAGAATCAACAATGCAACCACAATTTTTAAGTCCGTCTTTTATAATATACAACATAGTAAAGTATTAAAATGGAAGTAGTTAGTTAAGAAAAATTATTCAAAATATTTTCCACAATATTACATAATTTTCTTTTAAAATCCAATAAAATAAGGAAATACTTATTAACAAAATCATTTAATTGCTGATATGATCGGTATATCCAAAACTACTATTTTGATTTTATTGGGATTATTACTACTTATATTTTCATTTCTTTATAATAAATACAAATCGTTTATAAACAATTAGTTATGTAGATTGTACTTGGTTTGCTGATATAAAATAAAGTTTTCTAAAAATTATATATTGAACAAATGCTTACTAATCAGCACCTCTCATATTGATATAACAACGATTTTGATTTAATTAAGGAGATAAATTGCTGAAAAAACAAGAATATAGTCAGTTTATTTTATGAATTTACTTCAAATTACGTCCCAAAACTCCCCCTTAGTATTCCCCCTTTAGGGGGTTAGGGGGCAGGGTTGGGGGGCTGAGCCACAATGGTCAAATATCAATTGGTATTTTTCTATTGTGGCTAATGTGTTTTTATTGAGCATATTGTACTATAGAAATTAACCCTACCAATATTCATATTTTGGGTCGTTATTCACCAAATTAGCCAAATATAGGTAGATGATTAAATAATATGTTGCAGAGTTTACATATTAGTAGGTATTTTCAGTTGGTAGATGTAGGGGTAATTTTGCTCCTGAAAATATCAACTAAAAATAAATGAAAATGAAACGACTTTTTTTCTTTTTCTTGGTTAGCGCATTCTTCATAACCACTATTGCTCAAACAAACGAGGCAAACACCGACAACAATTTTGAAAATGTAGCTCAAAAACTATTAAATTCTGACTCAAAACTTACAATAGGAGGTTATGGTGAAGTACATTACAATCAGGTATTGAACAAGCAAACGCGCGACAATGCAGTACTTGACGCACATCGCATGGTATTGTTTTTTGGGTATAATTTTACCGGAAAAACGCAGTTTGTAACTGAAATAGAAATGGAATATGCCAATGAAATATGGGTAGAACAAATGTTTTTGCAACACAAATTAAATGACTACGTCAATTTAAAAGCCGGAATGCTACTTATTCCCATGGGTATTATAAACGAATATCATGAACCTGTTACTTTTAACGGTGTTGAACGCCCTGTAATCGACAATAAAATTTCACCATCCACCTGGCGAGAAGTCGGTTTGGGTGTTTCCGGAAATATTTTGCCTTTAACAATGAAATATCAATTGTACCTGGTAAACGGTCCTTCGGGTTACGATGGTACAAAAGCATTGTTTAAAGGTGGCGATGGTCTGCGTGGTGGTCGGCAGAAAGCTTCGAAATCATATATGAGTACACCAAACTTTACAGGGAAAATTGAATATTTTGGTATAAAAGGACTAAATCTTGGAATTTCAGGCTACTTTGGAAAATCGCAAAGTAAGTTGTACGATAAATTGGACAAGGCAAATACTGCATTAAAACTAAAAGCTGACTCATCGGTAATAGGTATTTCGATGCTGGGAGCCGATGCCCGGTATAATTCAAAAGGACTAGAATTACGTGGTCAATTTTATCACTCTATGTTCTCTAATACACTGCAATACAATACTTTTACGCGTATAGGGTCGAAAAATAATGATTTGGGGAATAGTATGATTGGTTATTATGTGGAAGCGGGATATAATGTTTTTCGATTCTTTGAAAAATCGAAAATGGAGCTAATTCCGTTTGTTCGCTACCAGGACTATAATCTCCACAACACTGTGAATGAAAACATTACAGTTAATAAAGCATATATTTCAAATATAATAACCACAGGCTTAACATTGAAACTAACTAAAGGAGCTGTAGTAAAAGCTGATTTAGATTTTTCAAAAACAAATGCCAGTCCTACACGCACAATAACATTAAATGGTGGAATAGGCGTAACATTCTGATAAAATGAGAATAATATTGATTATATGTTTTTTTTTAGTTGGTGGTGGAATGGAATTAAAAGCCATTCCACCTATTAGTATTGAAAAATCCTTAAGTTCAGAAATAAAAAAAACTTTAGGCAAAGCTGACTTTTCATTAATCCCAGTGTCTATACCTGATAAGTTTAAAGTAAACGGAAAGTTTTATTTTATCAATTCGGGCGCTAATGAGCAGCTTAAATATGCCTATTTTGGCAGGCTAATAACCGGTCGTTCAGGTAATAGTGTTGATTCAGAAGTATCTGATTTTCTTGATTATATAATTTTCTTTTCCCCATTATTTCAAGTGCTAAAGGTGAAAATAGTTCGCTTTAACAGCACACATGGAACAGAAGTTTGTTCGCCAGCTTGGTTAAAGCAATTTATAGGCTATACACCCGCAAAAAGTTTAATGGTTGGAAAAAATATTGATGCAATTTCGGGAGCTACAGCTACTGTGAATGGTATTACATATGATATTCAGTCGAAAACAAAAATTTTAAATGAAATAGGAGGGGGGAAATAAGTGTGTTTTTCAGATAATAGAACAAAGATTAAAGAGCAAAGACAAAGTAATTCCAAACTCCAAACATCAAACTAGATACATCAAACTTTTGTAAGATAGAGTTTGAACTCTTTCATACCGAACAAGAAACCTCAAACAAGAAACGCAAAACTTGAAACAAGATGGAAAAACTCCAGCAGTAGAACTAATAAATCATATAAATTTTTTTTAATAGATATAATAGCTTATTCATTCCAACAACTCTTTTTTTCGGAAAAAAGCTTATATTTGTAATCAAAAAGCGCGCTAAAATTAAAAATGCATTTAAACTTCATTATTGTTTATAATGCATTGATATTTATTTGTTTGCTTATTAAAATTCAGCATGTAATTTTCATTTTATGTACGAAGAAAACAACATAGATTTACCTGATTTATCAAAACTATGCGAATGGCTTCCTTTGCCATACCTGATAATTGAAAAGAATGGAGAAATAGTTTTTATAAATAACTTTGCCATTGATTTTCTAAAAAAAACAAATAAATCCGACTTTAGAACCATTAATAATATCAAGGAAATTATTGTTGACGTTTATCAATTCAACGATATTATCAAGGATTTAAATAGAAATGAAAAAGTTGTAAATCGCAAAATACTTGTTAGGTTTAAATTGAATGAAATAACTATTATTGAATTAACTGCTTGTTATATAAAGCCTTTGAGAGAAAAAGTTTTCATTCACTTTTCGGATATAAGTACCTTAGACAAAAAATTTTACACAAATTTAGCTTCACATTACAAACAAGAAATTCAAAAACTGAAACCTTATTTGAATAAAGCCGGACAGGAAGTGCAAAACCAAATATTGACTAAAGACTTTTTGGAAGAAGCTTTAATTAAAACTCCAAGCATAAATAATCGCATAGAACTTATTCACGAACAAAGGCTTGCTGAATTGTCTAATATTTTCCCGGAACTTAACACCAATGAGCTGATTATTTGCAGTTTATTGTCATTAAAACTGAGTTATGAAGAAATTTCGGAAATAACAAAAAAAACTTCGAATAGTTTGAGGGTAGCTTTTCATCGTATTTTAGTTAAATTGAAGTTTGATAATGCCCATGAGTTTTTTTCAGCTGTTTCAGCATCAGTAAGTTAATACAAAACTTTATTTGAATAATCAGTTGATACTCAAATTGTTCCATTTCGCAATTCTCAGTTAATCAAGAAATTAACTGCATTCGAAAATGGAAAGTGATTACAATTTAATTACTCAAAATAAGAAAAAATCTTATTCGGCTTAAATTTGCTTAATGCGACTTTTCTTTCCTTTTTGCTTCGACGATATTATACGCATCGACTTACTTAGATCATGGAGTTACTTGTCGCGAAAAATAAAATTATATCCTGGGCCCAAACAAAAATGAAGTGCAACATTGTAAACCTTCACATTCAAATTATCTTGCGATAATTCAGTATAAGCAAAAGTAGTTTTGAATTCAGTATTAAGAAAGAAACGTTTGCTTAACTTAAACTGGTGTGCTACAGCAAAATTTAAGGCAATTCCACCTGGCATATATCCTTGTTTAAAAAGGCCGCGGGTATTATCAAAAGTAATGTCACGGATTTTAAATTCAGGATGAGCAATTACTGTTCCAGCGCCAAATTTAAAAATCAAATCTTTATAATCAATTCCATAATTAAAGGTTAGCATGTTAATGCCATGTGAAACATTAAAACTAGTAACTTCGGGCGGGTTGTTAAATAAATAAATCTTGTGATGATTTAATTCCAATTCAAATAAATTTTTGTTGTACCATGACCCAATTCTGTAGCCATAATAAATGGGTAGTTCCAATGACCTCGTATAATATCCAGCTAAAAATTTAATGTCCGGATAGCCTGTTTGTTGAATTACTAAGGGTGTACGGAAATTATCGGCAATTCCACCATAAAATTCAGCTGTCCAACGTTTTTGAGCAGAAATCGTTGTTAAAGAAATGGAAATAATAAAGAAAATAAATAGAAACATGAATATATTCAACAATTCATGTTTGTTTTTTGAGTTAAATGATTTGTTTTTCATGATAATAGAAATTTATTTGGTTTGATTTTGGAAACATTTATATGTATTTTAACAGTATTGTTTTTTTTGTTAAATCCTGCAATTAAGCAAGTCATATAGTAAGTGCCTGTAAATATGTAAAAAAACCAGTTTTATTTCGATAGATAAGTATTATCTATCATCAATCACGTGTAAATATTTATTTTTAAAAGCAAAATTTATATTTATATAGTACAAAAATATATATTCTTTTTTATATATGAATAATTTATGCAGTTTTTTTCTTAAATCGTTCATTCCATACATCTTAATCATATTTACGAACAAAAGATTTTAATAACGTATCGGATGGTATTTCTGAAGAATCCATCCTTTTTTATTTTATTCTTGTGTTGTGTCATTGAATTTTTTTCTCAATAATTAAAATCATTTATAAGCTATTAGACAAAAGTAAAATCAAATTAGCAAATTGAGATAAAAAAACACGAATAGATTTCAGTTTGAAACAATATTTGGAATAAACTTTCAAGTTGGAAGTTAATATTTAAAACATCAAAAACTAAGAATTTTGTTGATTTTTTTGCCATATTATTTCAAAAAAAACCGTAATTTTGAAAGTCAAAATTGACTGGTAAAAACCATTATTGACAATATTTTTAAAATTGCGACTTAAGTAGATTTGTACATGTAAATTTAAAATAAAACCCATGAAAGACTTATTCCAGGATCGTCATATTGGCATTTCTAAAAATGATGAAGCATTAATGCTTGAAACTATTGGTGTAAAATCGCTCGAAGAACTGATTGATCAAACCATTCCTGCCGATATCCGTCTCACCGAATTAATAGAACTTCCCGAAGCAATGACAGAACGGCAGTATGCCGAGCACATAACAGAACTTGCCTCGAAAAATCAGCTTTTCACTTCCTATATCGGACAAGGTTGGTACGACACTGTTACTCCGGCGGTTATACTGCGCAATATATTCGAAAACCCATCGTGGTACACTTCTTACACCCCATATCAGGCCGAAATTTCGCAGGGACGCCTCGAAGCTTTGCTTAATTTCCAAACAGCTGTAGCCGATTTTACAGGCTTACCCTTGGCTAATGCCTCATTGCTCGACGAAGCCACAGCCGGTGCCGAAGCAGCAACCATGATGTACAATCTGCGCAACCGCGAACAAGTAAAAGCCGGAGCAAATATTCTTTTTGTTGATAAAAATGTTTTCGCACAAACATTGGCTGTTATCAAAACCCGCACTGCTGTTCAGGGAATAGAACTACAACTGGGTGATTTTGCCACATGTAAATTTACCGACAAGCATTTCGGAGCCATTGTGCAATTTCCAAATGCCGACGGAAACATTGAAAACTATGCCGATTTTGTAAACAAAGCCCATGCAGCAAACTGCAAAGTAGCTGTTGCTGCCGATATTATGAGTCTTGCCCTACTGACACCTCCGGGAGAATGGGGAGCTGATATTGCATTTGGATCGACACAAAGATGGGGAATTCCGATGAATTTTGGTGGTCCCGCGGCGGCTTATTTTGCTACCCGCGAAGAATTTAAACGCGACATGCCCGGACGAATAATTGGTATCAGCAAAGATGCCAATGGTAAACCGGCTCTCCGCATGGCTTTGCAAACACGCGAGCAACATATCAAACGCGAAAAAGCAACTTCGAATATTTGCACAGCACAAGCTTTGTTGGCCTCAATGGCCGGCATGTACACCGTTTATCATGGCGCTGATGGTATTAAATCCATTGCTCAACGCATTCATGCCATGGCAACTTACATCAACGAGATACTTCCTGTCTATGATTTTGCACAGGAAAATGAAAACTTCTTCGACACCTTGAAAATTAGTCTACCCGAAAATCTCAGCTTGGACGATTTCAAAAAAATGGCGTTGGAGTACGAAGTCAATTTCCGCTATTTTGAAACAGGAGAAATTGGAATCAGCTTTGACGAAACTACTGACATAGAAGATGTTAATGCATTAATTGAAATTTTTGCAACAGCTGCCGACAACTCTCCCGTTTATGCTGATGAAGAAGACTTGGAAGGTTTACAATCTTTTGACGAAACGCTGGAGCGCAAAACAGCTTATCTGACTTTTGATGTATTCAATAAATATCACAGCGAAACAGAAATGATGCGTTATATCAAGAAACTTGAACGACGCGATATTTCGCTCACTCACTCCATGATTTCATTGGGTTCGTGCACCATGAAGCTAAATGCTGCTTCTGAAATGTTGCCATTGAGCCGTCCGGAATTCAATAGCATTCACCCGTTGACTCCCCAAGATCAAACAGAAGGTTTTAACGAACTGATTGCTGATCTTGAGAGTTACTTGTCGACCATTACCGGATTTGCAGCTTGCAGCTTGCAGCCCAACTCTGGTGCTGCTGGCGAATTTGCAGGTCTGATGACTATCAAAGCTTATTTTGAAGCCAAGGGTGAAACACAACGCAACACGGTTTTAATTCCGGCATCGGCACATGGAACCAACCCTGCATCAGCTGCTCAGGCAGGTTTAGAAATTGTGGTGGTAAAATGTGACGAAGGCGGTAACACCGACATAGAAGACTGGAAAGCAAAAGCTGAAACCAACAAGGACAAATTGTTGGGCTGTATGATTACTTATCCATCTACACATGGTATTTTTGAAGAAAGCATAGTAGAAATGTGTGCAACAATTCACTCCAATGGTGGCCAGGTTTATCTCGATGGAGCAAATATGAACGCGCAAGTTGGGTTAACGCATCCCGGCAAAATTGGCGCTGATGTTTGTCACCTGAATTTACACAAAACATTTGCCATTCCGCATGGTGGTGGTGGTCCGGGTGTAGGTCCAATTTGTGTGGCAGTACATTTGCAACCCTATTTACCAAGCAAAGAAAATGGGAAAAACACGGTTTCAGCTGCACCTTATGGAAGTGCTGGCGTTTTACCTATTACCTACGGATATATTCGCATGTTGGGCGAAGCAGGTTTGACTGATTCTACAAAATACGCTATACTGAATGCGAACTATTTGGCAGCTCGTCTGAAAGACAGTTATGGCATACTTTATACAGGTAAAAATGGTCGCGTTGGTCACGAATTGATTTTGGAAGCACGCAATTTCAAAGCTTCTTCTGGCATAACCGAAACCGACATTGCCAAACGTTTGATCGATTACGGCTTTCATGCTCCAACACTTTCATTTCCTGTGCATGGTACACTGATGATAGAACCAACCGAAAGTGAATCGAAAGCAGAACTCGACCGTTTTGCAGAAGCAATGTTGCAGATTTTTGCCGAAATAAAAGAGGTGGAAAACGGCACGGTCGACAAAATAGACAATGTATTGCTTAACTCCCCTCATCCCGAATATGCTATTGTATCGGACGAGTGGAATCATAGCTACAGTCGTACCAAAGCTGCTTATCCAACAGCCTGGGTAGCCGAAAATAAATTCTGGGTCAACGTTGCACGTGTTGATAACGCATTTGGCGACCGCAACCTGATGTGTACTTGCCGCCCTACAAGCGATTGGGAATAGATTCAATCTTAAATAAAATATTTAGCCTTAACACAAAAAAGGCTGTCATGATTAATGACAGCCTTTTTAGATTACTTAATTTCTTAGTTAATTGATGCTGTTAATTCAGCACCAGCTTTAAACTTAGCAACTTTTTTTGCAGCAATAGTAATTGCTTGTTTTGTTGCTGGATTAATACCGGAACGTTCAGAACGTTCGGCAACAGAGAAAGTACCAAAACCAACTAAACTTACTTTATCACCTGCAATAAGTGCATCAGATACGCTTTTTACAACTGCCTCAAGCGCTTTTTTTGCATCAACTTTGCTTAAACCTGCTTCTTCAGCAATAGCATTGATTAATTCTGCTTTGTTCATACGATTTTTTTTGAATTTTAATAATTTTTGACAAGAAACACACATTTGATTATGCAAATGTAATTGATTGATTTTAATTGACAATCAATTAAATAAAAAAAAATCGTTTTTTTTTACATTTTCTCCAAAAATATGTTAGAAAACATGTTTTTGGAGAAAAATATATTACTTTTGTATCAATTAAACAGTTAAATCGAATAATCTAAACCAATTGAAATTAGTTGCAAATAACTTGTAGTTTCGCAAGTTAACTTATAAAATACTGTGTAATTTAGATTTCTTAAATAAACATAAAATTAAAATGAATAATTTTTTAAATTCAATTCCTCCGGTAGTAAAAAATTTACTAGCTATAAACATTATACTTTGGCTATTAACTCTCGTTTCACCCAGTTTTTTTGCTCGTTGGGGTGTAAATATCAACTTAACCGACATACTTGGTATGCACTATTGGGCTTCCGAAAAATTTAACCCAGCACAATTACTGACATATATTTTTATGCATGGTGGTTTTAATCACATGTTTTTCAATATGTTTGCAGTTTATATGTTTGGTAGTGCACTAGAGAATATCTGGGGACCACGCAGATTTTTATTTTATTATTTGCTTACCGGTGTAGGAGCTGGAATTATACAACAACTTTTCTGGACTGTTGAATTTAATTCCATGGTAAGCACCATGAATGAAGCTATCAGTGCAAATTCAGGAGAACTTTTATTGGGATATCAAAGCGAATTGAGTAAATATTTTAGTTTCAGTAATTTACGTGCATTTGATGCAGCAGCTTTAATTGATTTAAAACGGATGTTTCTCGATTTACCAATCACAGTTGGTGCATCAGGTTCTGTTTTTGGTCTTTTATTGGCTTTCGGTTGGCTGTTTCCCGAAGCTCGCTTGATGTTGATATTTTTCCCTGTACCCATTAAAGCCAGAATCTTCGTGGCAATGTATGGTGTTTTGGAATTGTTTTTGGGAGTTGCCAATTTTTCGGGAGATAATGTAGCACATTTTGCCCATTTGGGTGGTATGCTGTTTGGTGTGATACTTATTTTAATTTGGAAAAAGAAGAAAACTTTATAAGGTTTTAGATAGCCAAGAGACCCCCAAACCCCCAAATGGGGGCTTTAAGACTAAGTTTTTGAAACATACAACACGAAACTTGAAACGTGAAACACAAATACCCCAAATCCCCAAATGGGGGCTTTAAGACCAAGTTTTTGAAACATAGAACACGAAACACAAAACACGAAACACAAATATGGATATTATTGAAAGAATAAAATATAATTTTAATCAAGGCAGTGCTTTAACCAAATTGATTTATATCAATGTTGGTGTTTTTGTTGTTATTCAAACCATCACTGTATTATTTGCCTTATTCAATTTTACAACAGAGAGTTATATAAGTTATCTTGCAGTGCCTGCCGATTTGAGTCTTTTACTTAAACACTTTTGGACATTGATAACTTATATGTTTGTCCACGAAAAGTTATTTCATATTCTTTTCAATATGTTGGCTTTGTTTTGGTTTGGCAAAATATATTTAATGTATTTTTCTGAAAAACAACTCGTAGGATTGTATGTAATTGGCGGATTATCAGGAGCATTACTTTATATAATTGCATATAATGTTTTTCCGTTTTTTGCACCATTACTTTCGCAAAGTATTTTGTTGGGAGCTTCAGGTTCTATTATGGCCATCATTGTGGCAGCAGCTGTAAGTGCTCCTAATATGGAATTAGCCATGTTGTTTATCGGCAATATTAAACTAAAATACATAGCCATTATTTCTGTTCTGATTAGTTTTTTTGGAATAACTTCCAATAATGCCGGAGGCGAAATTGCGCATCTGGGTGGAGCTTTGTGTGGTTATTTATTTGTTGTATCTTTGCAGCAGGGCAAAGATTTAACAGCTTGGGTAAATAAACTTTTTGATGCATTTTCAACCCTACTAAAGCCTAGGAAATTAAAGGTTAAGCAAAACACAGCGGGTACAAAACCCCGTATGAGCGATGCTGAATTTAACCAAAATAAGGCTAGAAAAATGCAACAAATTGACCATATCCTTGATAAAATTAAATCATCAGGATATGAAAGTTTGACTAGTGACGAAAAAAAACAACTTTTTGAACAAGGCAAAAAATAATTTTTCAAAAAAAACAAATATGTTTGGCAGAGCAATATTAAAAAGTTTGATGTTAACAGCAAATTTAGTTGTTGTCTTCATTTTATTGCTTACAATACTTGGCTCAAAAATTAGCCCTGAAAAATTCATTATTCCAGCATATACTACACTCTTTTTTCCTCTAACGATATTAGCAAATGCCTTTTTTGTGTTTTTTTGGATTTTTGCACGTAAATGGCATTTTTTAATTTCTTTAGTTCTTTTGTTTATCGCAGCACCTCAAGTAGCAGAAACTATTCCTTTACATTTTGGTCAAACAAAAACCAATCTGAAATCAAATTTAACGATTCTTTCATATAACACTATGTTGAATGCCGGATTAAAAAAACACACCAAAGAAAATCCAAATTTAGTAATTCAATATATAATTGATACCGATGCCGATATAGTATGTTTACAAGAGTTTTCAATAAGCAAAAAAAAGGAATTTTTAACTGAAAACGATATTCTTAAAGCATTAAAAAAATATCCATATCATCAAATTACTTACAAACAATATAATAGCTGGTGTATTTCGGGAAATGCTACTTTTTCAAAATTTCCTATTATAGAAGAAGGAGTCATAGACTATAATTCTAAGCATCAAAATGCTCAATATTCAGATATAAAAATTGACAATCAAATATTGAGGGTGTTTAATGTGCATTTGGAGTCAAATAAATTGACAAGCAAAGACAGATCGTTGCCCTTGGAACTAAAAGACGAATTCAATACAGAAAAATTGTCGGGAACAACGCGTCATTTATCAAATAAGCTGGGTACTGCTTACAAAGAAAGAGCAAAACAAGCTGATATAATGATTAAAGAAATAAAAAAATCACCACACAAGGTAATAATTTGTGGTGACTTCAATGATGTTCCCACATCCTATGCATATACTGTTATCAAAAACAATTATAAAGATGCTTTTGCTGAAACGGGTTTTGGTTTAGGCTGGACATACAATGAGTCAATATTCCGTTTTAGAATTGATTATATTTTGTACGATAAAAGTATACATTTGGTAAATTACAAAAGAAGTTTTGTAAAGTACTCAGATCATTTTCCAATAAAAGGCAGTTTTTATATATCAAAAATTTAAATTTTAATAAAATTATGAGTAATCCTGAAAATTTAAAGTACACAAAGGAACATGAATGGATTCGCGTTGAAGGCGATAATGCTTATGTAGGTATCACTGATTTTGCACAAAGTGAATTGGGCGAAATCGTTTTTGTAGAAGTAGAAACTATAGGCGAAAGTTTAAATGCAGGTGATGTTTTTGGCACTGTGGAAGCTGTTAAAACCGTATCTGAATTATTTATTCCAGTTGATGGTGAAGTGCTAGAACTTAACCCTGAACTTGAAACTACTCCTGAATTGATTAATGATGACCCTTATGGGAAAGGTTGGTTAGTTAAAATCTCAATTGCAGATGCAAATCAACTGAACGAACTTTTAACGGCTGAAGAATACGAAGCCATATTGGGCTAAACAATAATTATATTTTCAAATACAATGATACCAAAAGTAAGTATAATCATGGGCAGCACTTCTGACTTGCCCGTTATGGAAAAAGCAGCTGCATTGCTCGATCAGTTTGAAATTCCATTCGAGATAAATGCTTTGTCAGCACACCGTACACCGGCTGAAGTGGAGAAATTTGCCAAAAATGCAAAAGATAATGGCATACAAGTAATAATAGCAGCGGCCGGAATGGCGGCACATTTGCCGGGTGTAATTGCCTCAATGACAACGCTTCCTGTGATTGGAGTGCCCATAAACGCAAGTCTAGATGGCATGGATGCTTTATTAGCTATAGTACAAATGCCTCCCGGAATTCCTGTGGCAACAGTAGGAATAAATGGTGCATTGAATGCGGCTATATTAGCAGTGCAAATTATGGCTGTTGGTGATGTGGAATTGCAATCAAAACTTGCACAATATAAAGAGGATTTAAAGAAAAAAATTGTGGAAGCTAATGAGCAATTGGCTCAGGTAAAATATAGATTTAAAACCAATTAAACTTTTTCGTAATTGTGGCATTTTCACTATCTTTGTGCTTCAATTTTGAGTTTTTAAAAATCATTTTAATTATCAATCAATCAAATATATAACAATATGCAAACTATTGACAAATTTAATTTTGCTGGAAAAAAAACTTTCGTTCGTGTAGATTTTAACGTACCTTTGGACGAGAACTCAGTAATTACCGATGACAACCGCATTCGCGCTGCACTTCCTACTTTGAAAAAAATTCTTGCCGATGGTGGTAGTATCATCATTGCTTCGCACATGGGTCGCCCTAAAAAAAATCCGGATTTAAAATACTCATTGAAAGCTATTTTACCTCGTGTTTCTGAATTGTTGGGTGTAGATGTAAAATTTGCAAACGACTGTATGGGCGAAGAAACAGCCGCATTAGCAGCCGGATTAAAACCAGGTGAAGCTCTTCTTCTCGAAAATCTTCGTTTTTATGCCGAAGAAGAAGGAAAACCACGTGGCGAATTTGCCAATGATGATGAAAAAAATGCTGCAAAAAAAGTATTGAATGAAAGTCAAAAGAAATTTACAGAAACTTTGGCTTCTTATGCCGATTGCTATGTAAACGATGCCTTTGGTACTGCACACCGCGCACATGCTTCTACTGCACTTATTGCCAAGTATTTTGACGAAAACAATAAAATGTTTGGCATGTTAATGGAGAAGGAAGTGATTGCTGTTCAAAAAGTTATGACAGACACTGCTCGCCCCTTTACAGCCATTATGGGTGGTTCAAAGGTATCGTCTAAAATTGAAATTATCGAAAACTTATTGACCAAAGTTGACAATTTAATTATTGCCGGTGGAATGACTTACACATTTACAAAGGCACTTGGCGGAAAAATTGGCAATTCAATTTGCGAAAATGACAAACTTGATTTGGCTTTGGAATTAATTGAAAAAGCCAAAGCAAATAAAGTAAATTTAGTGCTTGCCGTTGATGCTAAAATTGCCGATGCATTCAGCAATGATGCTAACACTCAATTTGTTGCAGTAGGTGAAATTCCTGATGGTTGGGAAGGTTTAGATATTGGACCTGAAACAGAAAAGATTTTTGGTGATGTTATAAAAGCTTCAAAGACTATCCTTTGGAATGGTCCTACCGGCGTTTTTGAGTTCGATAACTTCACAAGTGGATCACGCTCAGTTGGCGATGCCATAGTAGAGGCAACTAAAAATGGTGCATTCTCATTAGTGGGAGGTGGCGACTCGGTGGCATGTGTTAATAAATTTGGTTTGTACGACGGTGTTTCTTATGTTTCAACCGGTGGTGGAGCTTTACTCGAAGCCATTGAAGGACGCATTTTACCAGGTATTGAAGCAATTCGCGGATATTAAATACTAATTGATTAGAATAATAAAAAAA
>CAMBSB010000026.1 GCA_945870155.1 Paludibacter jiangxiensis
ATCCCGGAGCTTTAGCGGAGGGATAAAACACCGCTCTGCTTATAACATGCAAATTAATCTCTTTTTAACTGGTGATTATTAATTGCGAAAAATTGGTGGTTTTTTATTTGCTAATTACATAGTTGGTAAACTATCCACACCAATCAAAAAAGAAAGTTCCCCAGCCATTATTTTACTGTGTGGGAATCAACTTCATTCATCTGAAAATGAAAAAAATCGGAACACACAAGTTGAAAGTGTTGTGGATTATCTAAGTTCGTGTGGAGTGGCTGTATTTCATTTCGATAGTCGCGAAAATTATTCAACTGCGAGCAAACCAAGCTATGCATCAATAAATACCACCGATGTTGAAGCAATTATCGAATATCTCCAAACAAGAAAAGAAATATGTGGCGATAAAATAAAAGTAATTGATCAAAGTAATTGTGGTTTATTATCTCAAATGATGGCAGCCAGCGAAGGTAATAATTTGCTTGCAGAATTACCCGATTTAAATCGACTTTTCAACGAAAATAAATCAAAAACTGACTTTGTTTACAGAAGCGCAAACAACTCAATATCAACCAATAATCTGTATGAGCTTGGCAAATGGGCTTTGCAGTCGAACTAAAAAAACGATATTTTATGAAAACTTTCAGCTACATCCCTTATCATATTTATAGTTTGTTTATTATGCTATTAGTTTATTTAATTATTGGTTACCAGTACATTAAAAGAGCAGTTGTAGTTCAAAAATAAATCGAATGAAGCAGTTCAAACAGTTCTCAGAAAAAATCGTATTTTTGCTAAAAAAAACGAATTGTTTAATTATCATCTTTATATCCATTATTATGAACTCTTTTGCACAAATAAACGGCTATATTAAACCCGGCTATGAACCTGTTTATAATGAGTTCAAAAAAAATTTCGACAAGAAAAAAGAATGCGGGGCAGCACTCTGTGTCTATCATAAAGGCGAAAAAGTAATTGATTTGTGGGCAGGTATTGCGAATAAGAAAACCAAATCTGTTTGGGACAAAAACACCTTGATTTTGTTCTTTTCGGCTACCAAAGGAGTTGCATCATTGTGTATTGCCAAACTACATTCCGAAGGAAAAATTGATTACGATAAACCTGTAGCTACTTACTGGAATGAGTTTGCCAAAAACGGGAAGGAAACCATAACCGTTCGTCAACTTTTGTCGCACCAATCCGGATTGTGCCTATGGGACGGAAGTTTGTCAGTTACAGAAGTGGCAGACAGAGATAAATTAGTTGAAAAACTCGAAAACACTACACCATACTGGAATCCAGGCGATTATTGCGGCTATTCCGCTGCATTGGCAGGGCATTATATGAGCGAACTTATTCGCAGAATTGATGAAAAACATCGTTCGTTGGGTTGCTATTTTCAAGAAGAATTAGCCCAACCATTGGGTATAGAGTTTTACATTGGTTTGCCCGATTCTATTGGCAATGAACGCATAGCACGCATTGAGATGAATAATCCATTGAAACGATTATTTATGCTCAATAAAAGTCCGAAAGGACTGATAAAGCAAATGCTAAACCCGGGATCTCTTTGCTTTAAATCAATGACTTTAGTGAAAGGTTATAATGTGAATAAGCGCGAAACCTGGCGCATTGAAGAACCGAGTGGAAACGGAATTGGCACTGCCGAAAGTTTGGCAAAACTTTACAGCGTATTTTCACTTGGAGCAAAAGAACTAGGCATTCATCATTCCACGCTTGCTGAATGTGAAGGACCGGCATTACATCCAAAATTTTCGGATGTGGATAAAGTAATGGGAATTCCGCTGTATTACCGCAATGGATTTATGAAGAACGGTGAAGAGTCCAAGCCATTCCCCAACGATGCTTGTTACGGTTTTGGAGGAGCAAGTGGCTCAATGGCATTTGCCGACCCGGTGAATCAGATTGGTTATTGCTATGTCCCCAACCGAATGGGTTACGATTTTCCGGATAGTCGCGAGGGCGATATTCAGAAGGTACTGTACGAATGCATTGAAAAACAACAATAAAGACAAGTTATTTATTATAAAAACACTTAATATTTGATATATGACAAAATCGAATCCTTACTTGATGCTATTTATGAGATTTGCATTATTTGCAATTTTTCAATGTTTACTTGCATTACTCTTTTTTGTACTGAAAACAAAAGATGCATGGTACACTTCACAAGGCTGGTGGATTTTAAGCGCACTATTGGCCAATATTGTAACTTTTATTGTTTTGAAAAAATATTTCAACGATAAAGGAATTCGCTATTTCGATAATTTCAAATTCGTAAAAAAAGATTGGTGGAAAGATGTTCTTATTGTAATTGGAATGTTTTTAATTACTATTCCAATATCAACATTCCCAAATACATATTTGGCTCAATTATTATATAATTCAACCGATGTTACTTTCCAACTTTTCTTTCGATCCATACCTTTTTGGTTGATTATTGTAGGATTTTTTTGGGCTATTACGCAAGGAATTGTTGAGTTGCCGTTTTACTTTGCATACCTAATGCCTCGATTGGAGAAACAAATGAACAATGGGTGGAAGGCTTGGTTTTTAGCCTCTTTTTTCCTTGCATTTCAACACGTGGCCCTACCTCTCATTTTCGATCTTCGGTTTATGCTTTGGCGACTCGGCATGTTCATGTTGTTTGCGTTTTTTTTAGGACTTTGTTTAAAACTGCGTCCACGCCTGTTTCCATATTTGATGATTATTCATGCTTTGATGGATATAGGTGCAGTTGCAGTGTTTTTTACTTTGAAATAAACAGACATTCATAAGCAAAAATACGTCATTCAACAAAAAACAAATGGCATTGATAGAATAAAATATTGTGACATACCAGCAAAAATTGTATTTTTGACTGTTCATAACCAACAATATACATGAAAAGCGCCACATCAAGCATTGACAACAAGGAATTAAATAAACTTCGGCTGGTTTTTGAACAAACGCCAGGAGCTATTTTTATTCTCGACCGTGAATTTAGATTTGAATATGTAAATCCAAGTTTCACAAAACTTTCGGGTTATTCAAAGGAAGAGCTCATAGGAAATACAGTTGGCGAACTATTTTACCATAAAGATTTGCCTGAAACAAGAATTGAAATTGTTGAAAGTTTGCTGAGAGGAGAAAAATGGCAAGGCGAATTGCTTACACACAATAAAAACGGCTTTACTTATTGGGCAAATACACTGGCTGCTCCCTACAAAGATGAAAATGGGAATATTGATGGATATATTATTATTCAACAGGACATTTCGGATAAAAAAAGAGTAGAAAATGCTTTGCTCGAAAGTGAAATAAAGTATAAAACTCTAGTAGAAAATTCGCACGATGGTATCATGATTATTCGTGATAGTAAAATTTTGTATGCCAATGATACTATATGCGAAATGATGGGTTATTGCCTGGCAAATCAGACTATCGACATTATTCACCCCGATGACCGCCACAAAATGTTAGCCATAGGCGAGCGAAGAAGAAATGGCGACACTTCAACAATTCATGAGTCTTTGCGCCTAATTGCAAAAAACGGTGAAGTAAAAGAGTGTGAAACTGCATCAACCATTGTGGAGTTTAATGGAGAATGGGGCGCATTTTATACGGTGCATGATGTTACCGAACGAAATAGTTTTGAAAAAGAACTCAAAAAAAGCGAGCAAAAATATCGTGAGCTAACCGAGATGTTACCCTTAACGGTTTATGAACTCGACGAAAATGGTGTTCCTACCTATATTAATAATGCTGGAAAAGAGCTATTTGGAATTAGTGGCGATAAAGTGGAAGAAAAAGCATCAGGTTTTTTTGTTTCAAGCGATAGGGAGCGAATGTCAACTGTGTTGAATCAAGAAAAAATTAATGCAGAAAAGAATATTAATCGTGCTACACCCGAGCCTTCAGATCCTGCCGAATATCTTATTCAAAAGCCCGATGGAGAAACTGTTCCCGTGCTTATTTATGGTACAGCCATAATTGATAATGGCAAAGCAGCCGGGTCAAGAGGTGTAATAGTGGATATTTCGGAGCGTAAAGCCATGGAAAATGCGTTGCGCAAAAGCGAACAAAAATATCGTGAATTGGCCGATTTTTTGCCTCAAACTGTTTTTGAATTAGATAGTGATGGTAATTTGCTGTATGTTAACAAATCGGGTATGGAAATGATGGGTGTTACAGAATCAGATTATGGTAAATCTGTTTTGAAATTTTTTATTCCCGAAGACCATCAAAGGATGTCGGAAAACCTTAAACCCAAAGCAAGAGAAAATTTACCTACAGCTATGAATGAATATACAGCCTTAAAACATGATGGCAGTACTTTCCCGGTTATAATTTATGCTTTATCTGTTTTAAAAAATGACAAGCCTGTAGGAACAAGAGGAATTATTGTGGATATATCGGAGCGTAAAACTATGGAAAACGCTTTGCGCGAAAGCGAGGAAAAGTACAAAACGCTGATTGAAAACTCTCAGGATGGTATTTTTGCAATAGTAGATGACATTATACTTTTTGCAAATAATACTTTTTGTAAAATGATTGGATACACGCCTCACGAACTGTACAATAAATCAGCTGTCAGTTTAGTGTATGCTGAAGACCAAGAGCGCGGTTTGGCTATAAGCGAACGAAGAAAAAGAGGTGACTTATCTACTATAAACGATATTTTCAGGTTTGTAGCCAAAGATGGTTCACTTAAAGAAGGGGATGTTTTTTCGTCGGTAATGGAATTGAACGGACAGCGGGTGAGTTACATTACAGTGCACGACCTTACCGAAACACGCAGAATTCAGGAAGAACTTATAAAAAGTGAACAAAAATACCGTGAACTTTCAGAAATGTTGCCCCAAACCGTATACGAACTGGATTTAAATGCCAATCTGAAATACTTGAACAAAGCGGGCCGCGAAAAATTCGGGACAGCTTACGAAACTTCTGACATTTCGGTTTTTAGCATAGTAGTCCCGGAAGAATTGGAACGTATGAAAAATAATTTCACGAATGTAAGCTTTAGGAATATTCCTTCAAAAGGTAATTTTTATAAACTTAGGCAGGTTGATGGTCAGATTTTCGAAGCCATGATTTCGGCCACACCAATGATAGTGGATGGTAAAACGGTTGGACAAAGAGGTGTTGTAATTGATATTACCGATAGAATTAGAATAGAAAATGAATTACAAATAGCCAAATCTGATTTGGAAAAACTTAATTCACAATTGGAGAAACGCGTTAAAGAAAGTTCTAAGCGACTTACCGAAGCCCGTACGCAACTTATTAATCTTCAAAAGGAAAATCTTCAATCGCAATACGATGTGCTGAAACAACAGGTAAATCCGCATTTCTTGTTCAATAGTTTAAATGTGCTGACCTCGTTGATTAAATTAGAGCCCGATTTAGCCGAAAAATTTTCGGAACAACTATCTAAAGTGTATCGATATGTACTTGAAAATAAAGATAATGAGTTGGTGGAATTGAACACCGAACTAAACTTTTTAGATGCCTATATTTTCTTGTTAAACATCCGATTTGTCGGAAAATTGCATGTAAACCTGAAAGTTCCCGACGAAAACCGAAACGATAAAATTATTCCTTTGGCCATGCAGTTGTTGATCGAAAATGCTATCAAACATAACGTTATGTCCAAATCAAATCCACTAATTATTGATATTTATATTGACAAAGAAAATTGTTTGAATGTTATTAATAATTTGCAGGAACGTCCATCGCAAATTGTTTCAACCGGTGTGGGATTAAAAAATATTTTGAATAGATACAAACTACTCGAACTGCCAATTCCAACTTTTGAAAAAACAAAAAATCAATTTGTAGCGAAAATACAATTAATAAAGAATACAAGCCCTAACCCCTAAATGGGGATAAAAACAAATATTATGAAAATAGTAATTATTGAAGATGAAGCCTTTGCAGCTCGTCGCCTTGAAAATATGATTAGGGAAATTGACCCAAAAATTGATGTGGTAGCGAAACTCGAATCGGTTAGTGAATCGGTGCAATGGCTTAAAACAAATACCCAACCCGATTTGATATTCTTAGATATTCAATTAGAGGACGATCTCAGTTTTGCTATTTTTGAGCAAATTCAAGTTCGTTCAAAAATTATTTTTACAACAGCATTCGACGAATATGCCATTAAAGCCTTTAAATTCAACAGTATAGACTATTTGCTTAAGCCCATTAATAAGGATGAGTTAAGCAATGCTATTGATAAATTTCGGTCATGGACAGCCGAAACGTCAACAGTTATTGATGCCGTTATGCTGCGCGATTTGCTTCGTCCGCAACAAGTTTACCGTGAGCGATTTATGGTGGCAGTTGGCGATAAATTAAAAACCATAAACGTGAGCGATATTGCCTACTTCTTTTCGGCTTCAGGTATTACTTTTGTGGTGATGCACTCTAAAAGTCAGTACTCACTGGATTTTAGTTTAGATAATTTAAAGGACATGCTGAATCCGAAGGACTTTTTCCGTGTAAATCGTCAATTTTTAATTGGTTTAAAATCAATAGAAAAGGTGATAGTTTATCCCAAAAGTCGCTTGAAATTGGTGTTAAATCCTACAACTGATGCCGATTTATTTGTAAGTATCGACAAAGCTCCGGAGTTTAAACAGTGGATGGACGGAGAATAATAACCCCAAACCACTAAAGGGGTTTTAACACGTAGAATTATCAAAAAATGAATAACATACAAAAATTACGAGCGATAAAAAGCTTACATTCGCTTATTTGGATATTTATGGTGTCAGTAATATTTTATGTATTATACTCCGGAATTTTCGACAAAGTCAATATTTACACTTGGATATGTATTTTCATAATTATTTTAGAAGGAATGGTTTTAATGGCATTCAAAATGTCCTGTCCGCTTACTGTTTTAGCTCGAAAATATTCAGATTCGACCAATCACAATTTCGATATCTATTTGCCCGAATGGCTGGCGCAATATAACAAACAGATATTTACAACCATATATGTGATAGGGTTAAGTATCGTTATGCTTCGTGTCATTTAAATATTTCTAAAAAGGCGATTATGTTAAATCATTAAAATATTAGTTAGAAAATCACTACAGAAATGAAATTGGAAGATTTAGGATACAATTTAAAACTCGAAAAATTAAGGAAAGAAAATAATCTCAATGATTTTGAGATAGGAAGAATCATCTCTGAACATAAAGAAAGATATATTGTAAAAACGGAGAAAGGCGAGTTTGAAGCTGAAATCACAGGTAATTTGAGGTTTTCAGCAAAAACGCGCGAAGATTTTCCTGCCGTGGGCGATTGGGTGGCATTTACAAGCTATGAAGATGGTTTTGCCATTATTCATAAAGTACTTCCCAGGTTTTCAACTATCAAAAGGCAAGCAGTCGGACAGTTTGGAGAGATACAAATTATAGCGACAAATATTGATTATGCATTTCTGATTCAAGCCGTTGACCGAGACTTCAATATCAATAGATTGGAAAGATACCTGACTATTTGCTATTCAGCGAAAGTAAGTCCGATAATTGTGCTTACAAAAACAGATTTGATAGCCGAACAACAACTTTCAGACATAATGGAAAGTGTGAGTATTCGCATTAACAATATTCCGGTTATAGCCATAAGCAACGAAACACAAGATGGTTACGACACTGTAAAATCCATTCTTGAGAAAGGAAAAACCTATTGTATGTTGGGCTCTTCGGGTGTTGGAAAATCCACTTTATTGAATAATCTTTCGGGAAGATCAATTATGAAAACTGACACCATCAGCCTGAGCACAAGCAAAGGAAGGCACATTACAAGCCATAGGGAATTAATAGTATTGGAAAGTGGCGGAATATTGATTGACAATCCGGGGATGCGCGAAGTGGGCATTGCTGATTCCGAAAGTGGTTTAGAAACCACATTCGACCATATTATGAGTCTTTCACAAAATTGTAGATTTAAGGATTGTACACACACCAATGAGTTAGGCTGTTCGGTAATTGAAGCAGTAGAAAACAGAGAATTAGACAAGAGTTCCTACCAAAATTACCTGAAAATGGAACGCGAAAAAGCGCATTACGAATCGACTTTGGAAGAAAAGCGAAAGAAAGATAAAGAGTTTGGCAAAATGCAAAAGAATTACAAAAAGGATAAGAATAAAAAGAATGACTTATATTAGAAATTAATAGAAATCTTTCAGCAATATATTTAGTAATTTAATTTAAAAAATACTATCATGCAACTCATTACCCAACAGCAAATTAATCGCTTCGTAGCAGGTAAAACTATAGCTATTGTAGGCGCATCTCGTAAAGAGAAAAGTTTTAGTGCCGATGTGGCAAAACATCTCCAAGAGTTAAATTACAAACTTTGGTACGTAAATCCCAATTACGAAACGGACGAACTTGAAAACTCTAAAGTTCAATCCATCAAATCATTGCCTAAAGAGGTGAAACATTTATTGGTACTTACACCGGCTATGGAAACAGAATCGGTTGTGAAACAAGCCCTTGATAACGGGATTGACAATATCTGGATTCAACAAAATTCCGAAACAACAGCTGCAATCGAACTGGCTTTAGTCAATAAAGTCAATCTTATTCACCATCAATGTATTTTTATGTTTACCAAACCAACTGGAATTCATAAATTTCATCGTACAATAAAGCGTGTTTTTGGTTCGTTACCAAAATAAGGCATTAAATCAACTTTTCAGTATAAGCAATCTATTTAGACAAAATCTAACTAGTTTATTTGAGTGTAAACAAAACAAGGCGAACTTTTTTTGTCAGATAATTGTACTTTTTAGTTTATCTTTGAAAAATAGTTTGTAATGTCAACTGCATCAATTGAGATATACTGAAAATGCTACCATTTGCTATTTCATTAGGAGTAAAAAAATAGCAATTTTGCTCTGAAAGTATTGTTGTATCTTTGTGCGTAGCATATTGTTCTGTAATTGTTTGGCGACACAATTTGCTAATAAATTAAATTTCACCAAAATGAAATCACAACATATTCTTTCAAGTATAATTTTAGCGAGTCCACTGTTTACAAATGGTGTTGGATTAGCACAAACAACTCCAAAAAAAAATATACTTTTTATCGCAGTTGACGATTTGAAACCTCTGTTAGGCTGTTATGGTGACCCATTGGCAAAAACACCAAATATCGACCGCTTAGCTTCACGTGGTGCTATTTATACCCAAAGTTATTGTCAACAGGCAGTTTCGGCTCCTACTCGTGCCAGTTTACTTACCGGAAAATGTCCGGATTATACCAAAGTTTGGGATTTGCAGACACTAATTCGTGATATGAATCCCAATATTGTCACTTTTCCCCAATATATCCGTAGTAAAGGTTATAGTACTGCCGGAATAGGTAAAATATTTGACCCACGATCAGTAGATGCTAGTCAGGATGCGCTTTCATGGTCGGTACCCTACATAAAAGAGAGTTCTTTTATGGATAATTCTACTGGCCCAATTGTGAATAATTATTTCAGATCAGCTGAAACACGTGCTCAAGCTGCTGTATTGACATCAGAAGGGAAGGCATTAGGTTTAACCGGGACGGCACTAACTGAGTATGTACTCAAACTTTTAATGCCGTCATCAGAATGTATTGATATTAACGATGAAGCTTACAGCGATGGAGCAATTGCAAAAGGCGCAGTCGATTTTCTTACAAAACAAGATATTACAAAACCATTTTTTCTTGCTGTTGGTTTCCGACGACCACATTTGCCCTTTGTAGCACCTAAAAAATATTGGGATTTATACAATCGTGACTTAATGCCATTGGCACAATATCGCAAAAAAGCTCTTAACAGTACTGATTTGGGATACCACAATTCAGGCGAACTTCAGAGCTATACCGATATTCCACCACTCTATACATTTTCTGATATTAATAATACTATATTGCCTGATTCCAAAGCTAAAGAACTGATACATGGCTATTATGCCAGCATAAGTTACATGGATGCACAATTAGGAAAAGTGCTTGATAAACTTGATAGTAAGGGGTTGACTTCCAATACTGTAATAGTGCTTTGGGGCGATCACGGTTGGCACTTAGGCGACCATGGCTTATGGAATAAACACTCAAACTTTGAACAGGCAACACGGGCACCACTCATTATTGTAGATCCGGCTGTAAATAAAGCAGTTACAGTTAATTCACCTGTTGAGTTTTTGGATATTTTTCCTACATTATGTAATCTTGTTGATGTAGAAATTCCAGCTAATCTGGACGGAAAAAGTTTGAAAACTACATTGACTGATCCAAATACCAGTGTAAAGGACTATGCTGTAAGCCAATATCCACGGTCGACAAACATGGGTTATTCCATTCGTACCCAAAAGTATCGCTATACAGTTTGGGTACCCTGGACAAATAAAATTTCGAAATTTGATAAAATTGTTGCAGAGGAATTGTATGATTACGAAAATGACCCGCTTGAAACTGAAAATTTGGTCGCTAAAGCTTCCTATGCATCCATACTAACTACCATGAAAGCACATTTTGCCGAATTTAAAGCCAAGAGAGTTCAAACAAGTACGGTTATACCAAATTTAAAATCATTTCGTGTGTTTCCTAATCCTGCTTCGAATGAAATTAGTATGGAAGGATTACAGCCAAATTCAATTATCAGTGTTTTTGATATGACAGGAAAAATGCTAATACGCAAAACCACAAACGATAATATTTCCAAAATTTCGCTGTCGGAATTAGCCAATGGAACTTACCTCGTGAAAGCGAACTCGCATGTAGAAAAATTAATTATTTGCAAATAAAGTACATTAAAGCGTGTTTTTGGTTCGTTACCAAAATAATAATTTACAACAACACAACGTAAAAAGCAATCTACTAAGATATAATAATCTATATGGGTTGCTTTTTTTACGCTTTCTTTTTAAAAAAAAAACATTCAATCCTCATTTTAAGGCATTCATCAGTTACTTTAAAGCACTGGTTTAATATAAATTGTATAACTTTTCCCACCAAATTACTTTTGTTTCGAAATCCGAACAAAAAACGGAGTTCATTTACAAATAAATTTAAAAGAAACAACAAACATTTTTTAAGGTATGAAAAAGACAATTTTAGCATTCACTATGCTACTTTCAGCAGGAGTCTACACAATGGCTCAAACACAGGAAACGCAAAATAGCAAACCTGTTCAGTATCATTTTTTTACAAACAATATTCCTTCTGATTGGAATTATCCTTTAATTGGGTTGGTAAACAACGTAGATGGAAACCACGCCAGTGTTCAAATTGGTTTGGTAAATAGCACAACCGAAAACTTTGGCGGACTTCAGGCTGGTATTTTAAACACCGTAGGAGGCAATGTTATTGGACTCCAAAGTGGTTTTATTAATGCTACAGGAGGTGACATTACAGGTGTTTCGAATGGATTTATTAATGCAATAGGCGGTAAAGTAAGTGGATTGCAAAACGGTTTTATAAACGCTGTGGGTCAGTCAGTTTACGGTATTCAAAATGGCTTTGTGAATGCTGTTGGTCAATCTGTTATCGGTATTCAGAATGGTTTTATTAACTCGACAGGTAAAGAGGTAATTGGCATTCAAAGCGGTTTTGTAAATTCAGCTTCAAAAATTAATGGACTACAATATGGTTTTATTAATAGCGCCAATACTTTACGTGGATTACAATTGGGTTTTATCAATTCTGTGGATAATGTGGAAAAAGGTTTGCCAATTGGTTTTTTATCGTTTGTGAAAAATGGTGGTTATAAGGCTATTGAACTTTCGTACAACACTATTAATCCAGTAAATATTGCCTTCAAAACCGGTATTCGGGAATTTTATACCTATCCGATGTTGGCGTACGATTGGCGATTGGATAAGGACATATTGTCGTTTGGTTATGGTGTTGGATCGAACATAGACTTGAGTAAGCGCTTGTTTATCAACCCTGAACTAGATTGGCTACATCAAGTTTCACTCGATTTTAATCATTATACCACGCTGCGATGCAATTTGGGTTATAGCATTGGCAATATTGAACTTGTTGCAGGTCCATCGTTAGTATGGCAATTTAAAATTGATGCCGACGATTTTCATCACAATTATACCGCATGGAATCCTTCCATTGTATCGGTAAACGAAATTAAAGTTGGCTGGAATGCCGCTGTACGTTTTAAATTCTAAAAAAACAATGAGAGTCCTTTTTATAATTCTAATGCTTTTTCACGGATTAATCCATTTAATGGGTTTTGTGAAAGCTTTTCAAATTGCCGAAATGAACCAACTACAAACACCAATTTCGAAACCAATGGGTATTCTGTGGCTAATTGCAGCTATTCTTTTTGTACTGGCTATTGTTTTATTTTACATCAGCGATTATTGGTTTGTTCCTGCTACAGCAGCTGCTTTAATCTCTTCTGCATTAATTATTTCATCCTGGAGCGATGCTCGATTTGGTACGATTCCGAATGTTATAATTTTAATTGTTTGCTTTTTTGCTTTCACTTCGTGCAGCTTCAAGGGTGTATATCAGAAAGATATAACTTCAGCTACAAAAATAAACTCAGACATTCAGAATTCATTGCTTTCTGAGGAGGATATTATTTCGCTTCCGGTTCCGGTTCAAAACTATATACGACTTACCGGCAGCATTGGTAAACCTAAAGTGCAAAACTTTAAAGTTGCTTTCGAAGGCAAAATTAGAAGCGATGAGCAAACAGCCTGGATGGAATTTAATAGCGAGCAGCATAATTTTATGGCTACACCCACCCGCCTGTTTTTTATGGGTGCACGTATGAAAGGTCTTCCTGTGGCTGGTTATCACCATTTTAAAAATGGAAAAGCCATAATGGATATTCGCTTGTTTTCGCTCATAAAGGTGCAATATGCCGAAGGAAATGAAATGGATATTTCGGAAACGGTGACCTTTTTCAACGATATGTGCTGCATGGCACCGGCTACTTTAATTGACAAGCGAATTGATTGGATTGAAACAAAAGGCGATACTGTAAAATGCGGTTTCACGAATAATGGAATTACGATACACGCAACTTTGTTTTTCAACAAAAAAGGGGAACTGATTAACTTCAAATCCAACGATAGGTATGCGTATGCTAAAAATGGCACGATGACTCAGGTTCCCTGGCAAACCCCACTAAAAGAATATGCTTTAATTGATGGGTTTTACCTCCCTTCACAAGCCGAATTAGTTTACAATTATCCCGAAGGAGATTTGACTTATGGTATGTTTAATTTAAAAAGTATTAGGTATAATTTTCAAAAAAAATAGTAATTTTGTAAATGAAAATGTATATTCAATTATGGATTATGGGAATTGCTTTATTAGCAACTTCATGCAAAAAAGAAGAGCCTCTCACGTTTTCAAAAGGAGATGTGCAAATTTTGGTAGAGGCTGGTGAAAACTGGATTCATAAATTCCCCATGTTTTTAGGAATTAAAAAGGATAATCCGCCTCAATTTGCAATATGGTTTGAGGATGTTGATGGCAAATACCTTTCAACTATTTATGTAACTGAAAAAATTGCCACACAGGGCTGGGTGTCGAGCGATGGAAACCGAAGGAAAGAAGCTTTGCCACACTGGTGTTATCAACGGGGCGTTGTTTATGACGATGGTTTGTATTTACCAACTAAAAAGCAAACTTTTACGGATGCTCAAACAAGTGCTACTCCGAAATCGAATAAGCAGCTGAAAATTCTGTTATCTGATTTTACAACACCCGTAGTTATCAAAGCTGAATTTAATCATTCAATCGATTTTAATGAGTATTTTCCAAAAACAGCAAAAACAGGCGATGAAAATTATTCGGGTGGTGAAATGGGAAGCGGGCAACCGTCTGTTATTTATGCAGATACCATTTATCCTTTTCAAATCTCAGCTGAATTAAAACTCATTGGACGAAGTAGCTCAGATGGCACAAACGGACGAATTTATACCGATTTGGAAAAGATTACAACGGCAAAATCGATTGTAAAATCTGTCAAAATTCAGATTTTTGAGGAATAAAAACAAAATAAAAATCAAATTAATTCTTATATGTTATGAACAAAATAAATATTTTAAGGTCATTCATTCTCCTTTCAATGCTAATCGCATTCAGTTCATGTGTACAATGGTATGATGGAACAGTTGGTAAAGGTTCTATAGTAAAACAAGAAGTTGATGTTTCGGATTTTAACACTGTTGAGAATTTATCATCGGCAGAAGTTTCTGTTATAAAAGGTGATTCTTTACAGGTTCTACTTTCCGATTATGAAAATCTGATTGAATTATGGGATGTTAAAGTTTTAGATAATCGACTTATTATTCAAACCAAACAGTTTAGTTCATTAGTAAATTCAAAAGCAAAACTAACCGTGATGTTACCTACTGATTTAAAAGGTCTAAAAGTGTCGGGTAGTGGTAATGTGGAGCTTAATAGTGCATTTCCCGAACTCGAAAATGCTTCAAACTCAGGAAGTGGAAGTATCAAAGCAAATGTAAATGCAGCTTATTCAAAATTACAACTGACAATTTTTGGCAGCGGATCGATTAATTTTAAAGGCACTACCGAAGAATTGAAAGCAATTACCGCCGGAAGTGGAATTATGAAATTAAACAGTTTAGTGTCAACTGATGCCGTTTGTACCATTTCTGGAAGCGGAGACATGTTCATTCATGCCGTAAACTCACTTAAAGCAGTAATTTCGGGTTCGGGCAATGTTATTTATTCCGGGAATCCAACTCTAGACGTGAATTCAATAGGAAGCGGTGTTGTTAGACGTTTATAAAGCAAATAAGTTATGAATTTTAGACTCCGACCTTGGCAAGATGCCGATGCTTACGTGGCTGCAGAATTGGTAAGTACCAATATAAGCCGCTTTATGTCGGATGCATTTCCTGGCAATGATGTAGAAAAATGGGCAAAATTAGTACTTTTTGCCAACGAAAATCCATCGGCATTTTACAGAGTCATCGAAGTGGATGGAAAATTTGCCGGGAGCATAGGCGTACTCATCTGCAATGATATATTGCGGATGAACGCCGAACTCGGTTACTGGATAGGTGATCAGTACAAATGTCGAGGAATAATGACCGAAGCTGTAAAAGAAATGGTACAACTGGTTTTCGACAATTTTGAAGTAACACGGATTTACGCCACTCCTTTTGGAAATAATTTTGCTTCGCATCGTGTACTCGAAAAGGCCGGTTTTAAAATTGAAGCCATGTTTGAAAAGATCTACATCAAAAATGGCATGAAACAGGATGAATTGGTGTTTGCAATACGACGTTAAACACAATATCAACAATATTAATTGTTGATATTAAAAGGCTTATGAATTAAAATATATTTTTAATTACTCGGATTGAATAAGTTAAAATAAATCATTTTTTTTCATACCAATAATTACAATTTAAACAAAAAAGGAATAACTTTGCAAAAAACATAAAAGAAGTTCTTGAAAAAGCAGGTAATATATAAATCTTGATAAATGATTCAATTACAACCGAATGATTATTTTAAAGTAACTGATATCCTGAATGCAGTGCAGTTCAACAACTACTTTGCTAGAGCCGTTGTACTGCATCATATTAAAGGTAAAATATATGTAGATAGAACAGAAAATCCTAGGGTTTTTTATATTTATCACCCCTACGGAATGTCTTTGTTATTAGGCGATTATACAAGTATTGATTTTAAGAATGATTTTAGGAATTATTGTCTAAATACGGATGAAAATCGTGACAAAGCAGATTGGCTACAAGTATATCCATTTGAGTGGAATGCTGTAATTGAGGAAATTGCAAACTCCACAAGCATGGTTGTAGAACTATACGAAAGGGTCAATTTTAAATTGAATAGGGAAAAATACGATACATTCCGAAAAACAATTGAGTTAAAAAATTGGGAAATCGTTGCAACAACTGCAGAAGTATTTGAGTCCATGCCCGGAACTGTTGTGCCACGTTTTTTCTGGGACAGCGCCATGGATTTTGTGAAAAATTCCAAAGGTTTTACACTCTTTGTAGATAATCAGCCTGTTTCTACGGCTTTTGCCTCGTTTTTAATTGGTGATATTTTGGAAATTGGCATTCAAACTGTAGACGGACTTTATGGCAAGGGTTATTCAGCTCTTAGTTGCTGTAAATTAATTGATTACTGTATCGAAAATAATTTTGAGCCAATTTGGTCGTGCAAAAAAGACAATATAGGTTCAGTGAAATTGGCTCAAAAACTGGGGTTCGAAGTGGTTCGTATTGGGACTTATTACAAAATAAATTATTAAGCTGAAAATATAATTCAATGAAAAACTAATAGGTAAATTGCTTACTTACCTTGAAAAAGTGTGTTTAAATTAATTATCAGGCATTTATAAAATATAATTTCAGATGGAATTTAGCATTTGATACTGAAAATAATGCTATGGAATATTTCAGGAAATTACAATTCAGATTGTACACAATTCAGATCAATTTATTATTTAAAAAAATAGATAACATAAAACAAAGAAAAATGAAAACAACAAATCAAACCAAATTATTTTTGATGTTCACTTTCATAATCAGTTTTTCCATTGCCGGAGCATATAAACTTATTTATGGTGGCGAAATTGCAAACATCAGTTATACCATAATGGGGGCCATTTACATGTTTGTGCCAACTTTATCGGTTATTATTGTAAAAAAGCTTATTTGTAAAGAGAAACTTCGTTCCGATTTACAAATTTCGTTCAAAATTAATAAATGGTTTTTTGCTGCGTGGTTCATTATGCCGATAGTTGCTTTTGGAGCATTGGGTATTAGTTTGCTACTACCGGGAGTGTCTTACAATCCTGAAATGACAGGGCTTGCCGAACGATTTTCAACAATGTCGTCGCCCGAACAAGTGGAACAAATGAAGGCACAAATTGCAGCATTACCAATTAGTCCTATTTGGTTAATTCTCATTGGTGGACTTTTTGCAGGAATTACCATTAACGGACTTTTCGCCTTTGGTGAAGAATTAGGCTGGCGGGGATTTTTGGTATATCAGTTTCGTAAAATGAGTTTTGCCAAAGCTTCGGTTATAATTGGCTTTATTTGGGGAATATGGCATGCACCGCTCATTTTAATGGGGCATAATTATCCTAATCATCCCCAATTTGGAGTACTCATGATGGTTCTTTTGTGCATTTTATTAACGCCAATATTAATCTATTTTACCCTCAAAGCAAAGTCAGTAATTGCTGCAGCTATTTTGCACGGAACAATGAATGCCACGGCTACCATATCCATACTTCCCATTAGTGGTGGCAACGATTTGCTGGCAGGTTCTACAGGTTTGGCAGGAATGATTGCGTTAGTTATAGTTATTCTAAGTATCTATATATATGACCATTATATAAGTGCTGAAAAAATTATGAATACTACAATAAGTGATAACTTATAATAACTCTTTAGGAAACGTTACATCGTTTACTTTTTACTTTTTATTAAAAATGTGGTTGAATCATTTCAATTTTGAACAACAATAATTATCATTATGATTTTCAGAGAATTTGGCAATAAAAATAAGTTGACAATTGTATTACTTCATGGTGGTGGATTGTCGTGGTGGATGTGGAAATCACAAATTGAAATTCTTTCGAAAGATTATTATGTGATTACACCCATTATTGATGGGCATGGTGAAGATTTTAATACTGATTTTATAAGTATTGAAGACTCATCTCAGAAATTGATAGACTTTATTAAAAAAGAATTAAACAGAAAAGTACATGCTATAGCTGGCTTATCAATTGGGGCACAGATAGTTGTTGAAGTATTATCTCGTGAATCCGAAATCGCAGAATATGCAATAATTGAAAGTGCATTGGTTTATCCTATCAAAACGATTACCGCATTTACAGTACCTATGCTTAATTTGTTTTATGGACTTATCAAAAGAAAATGGTATGCTCGGTTACAAGCTAAGTCACTTAATATACCAGATAATCTTTTCGACAATTATTTTAACGATAGTTCGAGGATTTCAAAAAGGTCGTTGATAAACATTACCTACAGTAATGGTAATTACTCTATACCCAATAAAATTGAGAATTCAAATACTAAAACATTGGTTTTAGTAGGAGAAAAAGAGTTGTCAATCATGAAAAAGTCAGCCAAAAGTTTGTCAGAAATTCTTAAAAATTCGATATTGAAAATAGTTCCCAACTATTCGCATGGTGAATTAAGTATTTTGAATCCGGATAAGTATTTGGAATTATTAGCAAATCACTTGAACCAAATAAAATCACAATAAATTTAAATTTAAAGGGAGATTTTTAGTTTTAAGGTGATATACCATTTTATTGGATAGATAGGATATTGCAAACCATACATTAAAAATATGAATACAAAAACTGCAACAATAATTTATCACAGCAAAAGGGGTACAACCCAAAAATTTGCTGCCGAAATTGCTTTTTATCTCAAATCGAGAGGAATTGAAACCAAGGTTACTTCTATTACAAAATTTAAAGCAGAAGATATGGATGGTGCTGATTTTATTTTCTTTGGATGTTGGACAAGTGGTTTATTTTTAATTTTACAACACCCTGAAAAGGAATGGGTTGAATTTATTAATAAACTACCTAAAAACTTATCAGCAAAAACAGCGCTGTTTACCACTTACAAAGTACGTACTGGTAGTATGTTTAGCAATATGAAAAAGTACCTGAAGTTAAAAACGCAGGAAGCATCGTTGCTGCTTCAATCGCGAAACGGCGAATTATCGGAACTTAACAAGGATTTAATAAGTCAGCTTATTGACGAATAAATAATATATTTTTGCCAAACGATTAAAAATTAAACATTTAATTCTATGCAACTCATTTCACTACAACAAATTAATAACTTTGTATCTGGCAGTAAAATTGCCATAGCAGGTGCTTCGCGTAACGAAAAAAGCTTTAGTGCCGAAGTTGCCAAACATCTTGCAAGACTTAATTACAAACTGTGGTTTATTAAACCAAACTTCGACAAGAGCGAAGTAACCGACAATAAAGTTCGTTCAGTTTTGGATTTGCCACAGGATGTAAAACATTTGCTGATCCTAACTCCAGCAACCGAAACAGAATCAGTTATCAGTCAGGCTGTTGGAAAAGGAATCAACCATATCTGGATTCAGCAAAAGTCGGAAACCACGGCTGCTATAGAGCTTGCTCATCAATACAAAGTGAATTTAATTCATCACCATTGCATTTTTATGTTTACCAATCCTACAGGTATGCATAAATTCCATCGGAATATTAAGAAATGGTTTGGATCGATACCTAAATAATACCAAATAAAACGTATGTTACCCTTTTCAAAGTTACAGATTTACTACTTCTCAGGCACAGGTAATTCGGCCAATGTGGCTCGATGGGTGGCCAATGTTGCTAAGGAAAAAGGAATAATTACAACTCTAATAAACATTGCAGATTGTAATAGATTGCACATTCCGCTTCCTCCCGCCGATGCATTGGTGGCTTTTTGCTCACCTGTTCATGGGTTTAATTATCCACCTGTAATGCAAGCTTTTATCCGCCGATTTCCAAAAGGAAAAAATCCAGTCTTATTACTCAATACCCGTGCAGGAATGCTTATTGGCAAATGGATTACGCCCGGCATTTCGGGTATTACTTTTTACTTATCAGCATTAATTTTGCTTTTGAAAGGCTACAAAATTAACGCCATGTTTCCGGTTGATTTACCTTCGAACTGGATATCGGTGCATCCCGGACTGAACGACCGCACCGTTAAATTCATGCACGAGCGGAACCAAGAGCGAGTTAGTGCATTTGCAAATAAAATGCTTGCCGGTGGAAAAGACTTTCGCTCTTTACGTGAACTGATTCAGGATCTGTTAATCAGTCCTATATCTATTGGATATTATTTTGTTGGCCGATTCTTTATAGCTAAAACTTATTATGTAAATTCAGCGTGCAATAATTGTAATTTGTGTATAAAACAATGTCCGGTCAAAGCCATTAAAACAGTTGACAATCGTCCATTCTGGACTTTCCACTGCGAAAGTTGCATGCATTGCATGAGTTATTGTCCACACAAAGCCATAGAAACGGCTCACGGGCCAATCATTGGATTTATGTTGCTGTTTAGTTTGATAATTTGGAGCACCATCGAATTGAATTTTAGCAAATCCCTTCATCTCGATAATTCTATTGTAAATATGATTGTACAGTCAGCGTTAATGCTTGGTTTGCTGGCTATTTGGTATCGCGTTTTACACTTTCTGCTGCGGTTTAAGTGGTTCAACAAACTGGTAACTTTCACATCACTCACCTTTTATAAATTCTGGGGTAGAAGGTATAAGGCATTGAAAGACAAACAGTAAATTGAATTCACTAATTATTACAACAAAAATCTACGCATTTTCAAAAGCAATCAAACTTAATATCAAATCATTTTTTAAAAAATAAAACTATTTTGAAACAGAAAGTTAATACCAATGAAATATTAATTGATGATTTTTGTATAATAATATAGCAATTTTAAAATGTTGAAAATGAAAAAAATTCTCCTTGTTTTTTCAATTATTTCTTTGTTTGGAATATTAAAAGCCGAAGAAACTAAAAAAAGAAATCTGAACGATTATACCGGACGTTATTCTTTTGTTTTCGATAACTCAACTATTGATAATGTATTAGTTGAATTTAGAAACGATAGCATATTAAGCGTGCAAGCCAATGTAGGAACTGCAAATTTGATATTTGTAAAAGGCGATGAGTTTAAAATATCTGAATATGATGGACGTGTAATTTTTCAACGTGACTCTACGGATCAAAAAGTGATAGGCGTAAAAGTAATTGTGCCCGTATCAAATATCGATATAGAAGGAAAAAAGGAGCAATAAGAAAGAAATGAAAAAATTGCTTGTATAATATCAAAAAAAGGATTGCCCCGTTTTTTAGGGAGCAATCCTTTTTCTTTTTAACGCTTTTTGCCTATATAAAACACATAGCCATAATAATCCTTGTATTTGCTGTAAAGTTCAGCTTCGTGGCGCTCGTTCGCAACCAGTTCATTAGCAGTTTGATTATCTATATGTTTTCTCAAAAACATATCCTGAGCTGCTAGTTGTGGTTCGTAAAAATTCTTTGTCCAACAAGTTTCAGGTAAACAAAATGTTGCTATGGGTATGTATCCAGCTTTTTGAAGTTGCGCTACCTTTACAGGAATTGTATCTATTTCAGGATATGCTTCGTTCCAAAAATCATTGATTTCGGCAGGTCGTTCGTCAGTAAACCACGATGCTTCGGTAACAGCAATGTATCCACCGGTTTTCAGGTATTTGTGCCATTCACTGACTCCACGCTCAAAACCAATATTGTAAATGGCTCCTTCCGACCAAATAAGGTCTAACTCTTCGGCTTGAAATGGCAATTCGACCATAGAACCAACAATTCCTTTTACTCTATCCTGTAAGTTTAAGTTGGCTGCATTTTCGTTGAAACGGTCGATAAAACCCGGAAATAAATCTAATCCAAGCAACTTTCCTTTAGAATGTTGTGCGAGTGTCATTGTTTGTCCACCAGTTCCACAGCCCAGATCGGCAATAACTGATTGGTTGCTCAGATTGTCAATAAAACTCAGTGCTTTAAGCGTTGATTCCACACTTCCAGGCCCTTGTCGTTCGATACTTGAAAAATATTCGCAGATTAAATTAAAATCAAATTCGTGAATGTTTATATATTCGTTACTCATTTTAGTGGATTTTTATAGTCGACATTCATATACAATATTGAATTATCGACATGGTTTATAAATAATAATGACGTGAAAATAACCCCGACATAAAATGTCCGAGTTAACTTAAGGATAATCAAAAGCATTCAATGCATTGATTATTTACTTCACCAAATCCGAAATAAAATTAAACATCCAATAGTTTTAGTGCTGCAAAAATACTTTTTTATAGCCAATTATCAAGTACTTAAAAAATGAATTACCGTTTTGAGGAATACTGAATCTGAATTTCAATGACAATAATATATAATTTAAAACAAATTTGGCTTCCTCTTTTTGGCCTCATCAAGACTTAACAATTCTACTTTCTTTGTTTGCTTTTCTCTAAGCAGTTGATATTCAGCATTAATTTCGGCAACAAAATTAGTATGTGCTTTTTCGCTCATTAATTGAGCCACAATAAATGTGTTAATTGAAGCATCTTTTACATACACCACAGGACCTTTGTAGTTTGGTGCAATTTTAACTGCTGTATGAATTTTCGAAGTTGTTGCACCTCCAATTAATAAAGGAATTCGCAATCCGGCTTTTTCCATTTCAGCCGCCACATGACTCATTTCTTCGAGCGATGGCGTGATTAAACCACTCAATCCTAAAATATCAACTTTCTCAGCTATAGCTGTTTGTATAATTTTTTCGGTCGGAACCATAACTCCCAAATCTATCACTTCAAAATTGTTACAAGCCAAAACTACCGCAACAATATTTTTACCAATATCATGTACATCACCTTTAACGGTTGCTATTAGGAATTTGCCGGCTGATGAACTTTGTCCGGGTACTTTTTGAGCCTCAATTTCAGGTTGAATTATGGCAACCGCTTTTTTCATGGTACGGGCAGTTTTAACCACTTGTGGTAAAAACATTTTTCCCGCTCCAAACAAATCGCCCACTATATTCATTCCACTCATCAAAGGTTTTTCAATAATTTCGAGTGCTGTATCATATTGAGTAAGTGCTTCGGCCAAATCCTCTTCCAGATAATCGCTGATACCTTTTATCAGTGCATATTCCAGTCTGCCTTGCAAAGGTCGAGTGCGCCATTCATCAATTTTTTCAACTTTTTCGCCTGTAGCTATTTGTTTTACTTTTTCAGCCAATTCTATCATCCGCTCAGTAGCATCTTCACGACGGTTAAGCACCACATCTTCAACATGTTCCAACAAAGTTGGTTCAATATCCTCATATATTTGCAGCATTCCGGCATTCACTATTCCCATATCCATTCCGGCTTTAATAGCATAATAAAGAAATACACTATGAATGGCTTCACGCACTACATTATTGCCTCTGAATGAGAAAGATAAGTTACTTACACCTCCGCTTATTTTAGCATAGGGTAAATTTTCTTTAATCCATTTTGTTGCATTGATAAAATCAACACCATAATTATTATGCTCCTCAATACCGGTAGCTATGGCCAGCACATTGGGGTCAAAAATTATATCCTGCGGTGGAAATCCAACTTCATTGACTAATAAATTATAAGCCCGACTACAAATTTGGGTTTTTCGTTCAAAACTATCTGCTTGTCCTTTTTCGTCAAAAGCCATAACAACAGTTGCAGCTCCGTACGAACGAATTTTTCGGGCTTTCTCCAGAAAATCTTCCTCTCCCTCTTTTAAACTAATAGAGTTGACAATGCATTTGCCTTGTAAGCATTTTAGTCCCGCTTCAATTACCTCCCATTTCGAAGAATCAATCATAATGGGAACACGCATTATTTCGGGTTCGGATGCGACATAATGCAGGAAAGTAATCATTTCGTCTTTCGACTCCAACATGGCATCATCCATGTTAATGTCAATGATTTGAGCTCCATCTTCTACTTGTTTACGAGCAATAACAAGTGCTTCTTCGTATTTTTTTTCGTTGATTAATCGTAAAAACATTTTGGAACCCGCAACATTACAACGTTCACCAATATTGACGAATAGGGATTTTACCCCGGGCTCATCTAATTGAAGAACCTCACCCCCAACCCCTCTCCTTGAGGAGAGGGGAGCAGAGCCTGCAAGGTTTGAAGCTATAAATGTTGAATTAATGTCTATTTTTTCATCATTACTAGTTATATCCATTTCACCACTGTAATCTCTATTATAGAAAAGTGGATCATTGCCTGCAAAGTTGGAAGTATTTGATTTATTGGAAGGGAGTGATTCTAATATGTTTTTTATATTAGCAAGAACCTCATTTAGTTTTTTTAGAACATCTTCATTGGAATATCTTATTACATGAAAACCTTTGTCCAAAATTACTGAAGTACGATATTCATCAAACTCCTTTTGTTCTTTTTGCAAATGAATGCCACCATCTACTTCTATCACCAAACGTTTATCAATACAAATAAAATCTGCAATAAAACCTTCGATTATATGTTGACGTCTTATTTTGAAACCAATTTGATTGTTTCGCAAACTTTGCCACAGAACGTTTTCAGCCTTTGTGGGTTCTTTTCTCATTTCTTTTGCCTTTTCGTGCAATAAATTCCAATTATACCCATCCGTTGTGAAATTTCGATGATTAGTACCTTCTTGCCATTTATCGGCATCATTTAAATGCTCTGCGGCAGTCCCCCTCTCCTCAAGGAGAGGGGTTAGGGGTGAGGTATTTAAACTTTCATTACCACTCAACTCATTCAGGCGATGGGTTAGGGGTGAGGTGATTTCTAAAATTTCAAGACCACTTAAAACCAAATTATTCGAAGGTATTTTTATTTTTCTTACTTCAGCATTTTCTATTAATTTTTGATAAGCATGTATGTGTTCAGGTGTTGTGCCACAACAACCTCCAATAATATTTACCAAATTATCATCAAAATACTCTTTTACTTGTAAGGCCATCAACTCAGGTGATTCATCATATTCGCCAAACTGATTTGGTAAACCGGCATTAGGATAAGCACTTACAAACCAGGGTGAATAAGTACTTATTTCTTCGAGATATGGTTTCAGATCTTTTGCACCAAAAGAGCAATTTAAACCTACCGAAAGTAAATTTGCATGACTAATTGAAGCCAAAAACGCCCGTATAGTCTGTCCCGACAAAGTTCTGCCACTTGTATCGGCTACTGTTGCCGAAAGCATAATTTCTACTCGTTTTCCAAGTTCGCTCATAGCTTCTTCGGCTGCAAAAATTGCTGCTTTGGCATTGAGCGTATCAAATATTGTTTCAATCAAAAGGGCATCAACTCCACCTTCAATTAAGGCTAAAATCTGTTCTTTATAAGCCACTACTAAATCATCGAAGCTAACCGATCTGAATGCAGGATTATTTACATCGGGCGACATGGATGCCGTCTTGTTGGTTGGTCCTACAGCTCCTGCAACAAATCGTGGTTTTAATGGATTTTTAGCTGTATATTCATCAGCAGCTTTGCGAGCTAATTTTGCTGCTTCCAAGTTCATTTCGAGCACAAAATCACCCATCCCATAATCCTCCATCGATATGCGTTGGGCATTGAATGTGTTAGTTTCAATTATATCGGCACCGGCGTACAGATATTTTGAGTGTATATCGTAAATAATTTCAGGCTGAGTAAGTACAAGTAAGTCATTATTGCCTTTTTGAAGTATCGCGGCGTGGCTAAATCGCATACCGCGATAATCCGATTCAAAAAGATTGTGTTGTTGAATCATAGTGCCCATAGCACCATCTAAAATTAATATTCTCTTTTCGAGTTCAGTTCTTAAGTTCATCTTGTTTATTTTGAGGTGCAAAGATAATGCTATTTCATCAAAAAAACGACCCTGACAGAACTTGTCTGTAGGGTCATTCCATAAATTCGGATAAATAATTACTGTTTTTCAGTCAAAAACAATATCATTCTTTCTACAGCTTTTTCACAAACCGAGCAAAACGCTTTGGCATCGTTGGTACGCATTCTACAGTTATAAGCCGAACGATACATGCCTTTGGTCATATATCCTGCGCCTTCAAAAACTCCAATTTTTTGTTTTTTTGTGCTGTCATTTACTTGAGTTGGAATCTTTGTTCCTATTGGTAAATCGGCTTTCCATTTATCTTCAAAACTAACTAATGAAGTGATATTGGGTTCCCAGGGTTCAGTTTTTGTGTTATACATATCATCGAGCACATCAGGTTTGTCTTTGAAATACTCATCGCCTAATCCTGCAAACGAATGTCCGAACTCATGCACAACTACTTCATTTTGAGCTCTATCACTATCAGCCGAAGCGAGTGCATAAAAATTATAAATGCCACCGCCACCATAAGTTGAGGTATTGGCTAACACATAAATAGCATCATAAGGAACTGCTGCGGCAAAGTCGCGAATGCGAAAAACATGGGGTGAAGTTAAATACCGGGTCTCGTAAAATGTGTAAAAATGCGATCCTACAGCCGTGTTTCTCCAGTCATTTTCGTGTGGTTTACTGATGCCTGAATTCTCAGAGATAGCTGCTATGCCATAAACGTTTATTCTGCTTTTATACTTCACAAATGGTTCGTGCGAGAAAAGACTGTTTGCTAGTTTTTCGGCATCTCTAAAAAATTTTGATTGTTCTGTTGCAGTATAACCATCGGCAATTACTGCTATGTCAACAGCTTTACTCGCTGATTTAGAGTTTATTAGCTCTTTTACAACTAAATTTTCCGGAATGTTACGGCATATCAGTTTATCATTTGGCGAAAAACTAAATTGCAATAATGTTTCCCAATTACGATAGTCAATTCTTTTTTCAATACTTATTTGAACGGCAGCGTGTGGGAATGGGAATTGAATGCTTTGCTCAAAACTCTTATTCAACTTCAGAGCTTCGTTGGTACTTTGCCACTCGTAAAATAAGGAACTAAATGCATCGATATAAATCAAATTGTTAGTTGCACTATCTTTGACTTGAAAGCGATATTCTCCCAGATTTAAATCCTGTGAAAGATTATGCTGACGACCACCCCAATAGGGTTCTTCTTTAATTTTTTCGATATAAGCTTTGGTTGTTTTGGCATCTCCGCATAAATGAAAGTCAATCCTACAAGCTTTGTTGGTGAAGTATTGATTGAAATTTTGTGAAGATAAAACAGCAATAAAACTTAAAAAAAGGAAAATGCTGATGAAAAATTTTCTCATGGACTGAATATTTAATTTTGAATTCGCAAATTAAGTCAAAAATTATGAGAACTAACGTCCATTTTTCAGCATTTTTTCGATATCACATCGAAATATCCTTTTTTTTATTATCTAAACTAACAATCTCTATACCATTTATTGATTTGAAGAATTAATAATGCTTTCTAATTTATAAATTTTAAAATTGTGCTACTCAACTACAATGAACTTAGATTTTTTTTGTCCAAGTTAAGCGATTCCTTATTTACAACTACTTCCAATTCATTCAACATAATCTTAGATTCTGCGAGTGTAACATCTTTTATTTGAATAAGTTGATTGTTATCATTAACAATAATTTTTCTTGATTCATCGTTTTCGCAACCCACTTTTCTGAATGATAAAATATATTCTCCGGCTTTTGCGTTTTCAATAATGAAGTTACCTTGATCATCGCTCATATCACCAACTACGATAATTCTTGTATTGGGATCAATTAATGTAGCTGTTGCATAGTTTATCGGACTGTTTGAACTGTCCAAAATTCGACCTTTAATTGTTGTTGCATTTGTAGTGGCGATAGAAGCAAAAAGTGTTATGGCTATAATTGCCAAATTTCTGTTTTTTTGAGTTTTGTTAATTGTTTTCATTTTGTTTAATTTTAAATTGAGTTGTTTTTTTTAATAATGAAAATTATGTTTTATTTATATTACATCGAATATCGATATATATTTCATTAGACGCGATAAATACTAAGTTTGGATTTATTATTTAATTAATATTGAGTTTCTGATTACTGGTGTTGTAGTATTCTAGTACACCGCAAAAGTATATCAAGAAATAACTGATTCCAAATTTTCCGAGTTAAATAACGTTAATTTAAGAAACTTTAATCAGGTTAGAATTATATGAATTAATTATTATATTGATATTCAATTAATTGGAAATTTGATTGTATGGTAAAAATAATTCCAAAATTTAAAAAGGATTTTTTTAAAACACTTGATTATCACAAATTATTCAAAACAACTTGTGTTTATTGTTGTTATATATTGTAATCTAAAACAAGCATGTATGTTACGTGATATAAGAAAGCAGTATAATTATTCGAGATTAACTGAAGAAATTGCACTTAAAAACCCTTACGAACAATTCAACTTTTGGCTAATGGAGGCTATTGAAAGTGGTGAATTAGAACCCACAGCCATGGCATTGTCGACAGTTGATAATGATTTACAGCCACATTCACGTATTGTTTTGCTTAAAGATTTTTCTGAAAAAGGCTTAGTTTTTTATACTAATTACGAGGGTAACAAGGCAAAAGATATGGAAATAAATAATAAAGTGTCTGCCTTGTTTTTTTGGCGAAATCAGGAACGGCAAGTGAGAATTATAGGTATTGTTTCAAAATTAGATGCCGAAATTACCAAAGAGTATTTCAAAACCCGCCCTATCGACAGTCAACTTGGAGCTTGGGCATCTCCTCAAAGCAGAATTATTCCATCTATGGAATTCCTTGAAAATCAATACGAAACATATCAAAAGGTATTTGGAGACCATGTTCCAACTCCAGAACATTGGGGTGGATATATAATTAAGCCCAATAGTTTTGAGTTTTGGCAAGGCAGACCTAGCAGATTGCACGACAGATTGTATTATACACTAACTGAAAATATGGATTGGAAAATTGTTCGTTTGGCACCATAATATCTGCCACCTAACCCTTGTCAACCACAGGCAAGACTTAAAGATGGAATAATATGTTGAATAATAACAAATTTTGAAATTATTAGTATATATTTATATTTGTAAATTGCTTATTATGAAAAAGATAGCTGGTTATTTTTACCAGTTGATAATTTGAACTATCTTTGTACTCCAATTTTTGGATTCATTCTCACCATAATTACACTTATAATGCAATTTTCATCGTTTAAAATTAACTCTTCATTGCTTAATGCATTGAACGATTTACAAATAACTACTCCAACAACAATTCAAGAAAAGGCTTTTCCGGTGATTATGTCCGGGCGAGATGTGGTAGGAATTGCCCAAACCGGAACCGGTAAAACTATTTCTTATTTACTGCCCTGTTTACATCAATGGAAATTCACCAAAGACAAAAGCCCAACGGTTTTAATAGTTGTACCAACTCGTGAACTTGTTTTACAGGTAGTTGAAGATGTGGAAAATCTATCAAAATACATGCAAATACGTGTTGCAGGTGTTTATGGCGGTGTTAATATGATACAACAAAGTCCATTGTTGGCCGAAGGTTTGGATGTGCTGGTTGCAACACCCGGTCGATTACTCGATTTTGCATTGAATGGCACACTAAAACTTAAATTGGTTAAACGTTTTATAATTGATGAGGTTGATGAGATGTTGAATTTAGGTTTCCGTCCACAATTAATTCGGGTGATTGATTTATTACCCAAAAAGCGTCAAAACCTGATGTTCTCGGCAACCATTACTCAGGAATTAAAAGATTTTATTGCTGATTTTTTTATAGATCCACTTGAAATTGAAGCTGCTCGCACAGGAACTCCACTTGTAAACATTAAACAAGCGGGAATTAAAGTTCCAAATTTCAATACTAAAATCAATTTGTTGAAATTTTTACTCAGGACTCATCCCGAATTTTCTAAGGTGTTGGTATTTGTTTCCACCAAAAAATTGGCCGATGATGTTTTTGATAATATTGAATCTGAATTTCACGAAAACATTGGAATAATTCACTCCAATAAATCACAAAACAATCGTTTTGAGGCATTTAGATCGTTTAATAATGACAAATTACGAGTGTTGATAGCAACCGATATTGTAGCGCGTGGACTTGATTTTGACGATATTACCCATGTAGTAAACTTTGATATACCCGAAATTGCCGAAAGTTATATGCACAGAATAGGACGCACAGGACGTGCCGATAAAAAAGGGGTTGCGCTGGCATTTATTACAAAAAATGATATTGATTACCGCAAGAGTATTGAAGAATTAATGGGCTGTAAAATTCCCATGATGAAAATGCCCGAAGAAGTTGAAATATCTAAAGAATTGACCCTGGATGAATTACCACAAGTTGTGATGAAAAATGTATTGGTGAGCATTCCTAAAAAAGAGGAAGGTGGAGAGGCTTTTCACGAGAAAAAAGGGAAAAACTTGAAAGTAAACATGAAAGTTCGCCGGGCCGAAGCCATGCGGAATAAATACGGAAAATTGCAAACCCGAGGACAGAAGAAAAAATAAGGGCATGAAAATTATTACAGTAACTGAAATAAATGAAGCCGCTAACTGTCTGAAAAACGGAGGATTAGTGGCTTTTCCCACTGAAACGGTTTATGGATTAGGAGCTAATGCATTGAACCCTATAGCAGTAGCTAAAATTTTTGAAGCCAAACAGCGTCCAACTTTCGATCCGCTCATAGTGCATATTTCTGACCTCGACCAGCTGAATGATTTGTTTGAACGTCCCATCGAACCATTGGTGTTTGAGTTAGCCCGGCATTTTATGCCAGGACCATTAACCATTGTACACCGAAAATCGGGGATAGTGCCAGATTTGGTAACATCGGGTATGGAGAATGTGGCTGTCAGGATGCCTTCGCATCCCATTGCTAATAAACTAATTAAACTTGCAGGAGTGCCTATTGCTGCTCCAAGTGCCAATAAGTTTGGTCAACTTAGTCCTACAAGCTACAAACACGTGGCTAAGCAAAAAATGAAAATTGATTATTTGTTGGCTGGAGACGATATTGACTCATTGGTTGGCATTGAATCAACGGTTGTTTTGGTTGAAAATAATCTATGTACAATTTTGCGACCGGGCATTATTACATTGGAAGATATTAAAAAAGCCATGCCTGATGCGAAAGTTGAAATTGCTGAACATAACCACAAGATTAATTCTCCCGGCTTACTCGATAGTCATTATTCTCCTTTAAAACCACTGTATTTTTTGGATAAAGGCACTGAAACTTTCCCACCAAATTCTGGGATTATTTTACATTCAAAAAACGATAAAACTTTTCCTGCTCAAAAAATTATTTATACTTCCGAAACAGGAGATTTGATTGAAATAGCAGCATCTCTTTTCACCAGCTTACATCAAATGGAAGATGATATTACTGTAAATCAGATATATATTGAAAAAGTGAAAGAAAAAGGTATAGGAATTTCCATCATGGATAGGCTAAAAAAAGCATGTTTTCAATATCAATAAAAAAAGCCTCGAAAAAATTCGAGGCTTTTTTTATTGATATATATAATTTACTATTCTTCTTCTACATAATCTACCAATGTATCTACTTCAAATACTGATAGTTGGCGATGGAAAACTTCATCGAGTGAAATTTGGAAAGTTTCGGTATGGGCAATTCCTTGTATGGGTGTCATGCGTTCCAAAATAATTTGTAATAAATGACGGTTGTCTTTTGCATAAATTTTCACAAACATTGAATACTTTCCGGTTGCATAATGGCACTCTACTACTTCAGGTATTTTTTTAAGTTCTTCAACCACAGTTGGAAACGATTTTACATCGCTCAATGTTATGCCAATATACGCACAAGTCTGAAAACCAACCTTATAGGTGTCAATCACAAACTCAGAACCTTTAATTATTCCTGTGTTTCTGAGTTTTTGAATACGTTGATGAATAGCAGCACCAGAAACATTACATTCACGGGCTACTTCCAAGAAAGGAATTCTTGCATCTTGCGAAATTAATTGCAAGATTTTTTTGTCTAAACGGTCAATTTGATGATGTCCCATGGTAAAATTTAGCTCGATTTATTGGTTTAACCTTTTATTAAAATGATTTGAAATGCAAATGTATTAAATAATTTTATATTTCAAGCATGAAAACAAACAATTTGTAAGCAGAAAAGTAAATTTATGCATTTTAGCGGTATTTTCCACTATCGCAATCTTTTAACATGCTTATATAGCTTTGATAACGGGATGAATTTATTTCTTTGTTTTTAACTGCCTTTATTACTTCACAATCGGGCTCATGTACATGCGTGCAATTTGAGTATTTACAGTGCTTCGATTTTATAAATATTTCTTTAAAATAATGACTTATTTCATTGATCTCCATATCAATAGTTCCAAATCCTTTGATGCCAGGTGTATCAATAACGGCACCTCCTTTTTTCAACTGAAACATTTCCGAAAAAGTAGTTGTGTGCATTCCTTTGTTATGATAGCTGGATATTTCTCCAGTTTTGGCCAACGAATGGGGTGCTATTGCATTAATCAAAGTTGACTTACCAACTCCGGAATTGCCTGACATAAGCGTAGTTTTGTCTTTCAAGAATTCAAGTAATTCATTCGTGCTTTCTGAATCTAATGCAGAAAGTTTAAAAACGGGATAATCCAATTCGTTATAAAGTTGTTCTAAATCGGACATGATAGCTTTTTCAGTTTCCGAATACAAATCTATTTTATTGAAAACCAGACAAGCAGGAACTCTATAAGCCTCGGCAGACGCTAAAAAACGGTCGATAAAAATGCTTGAAGTTTCAGGATAATTGACTGTAACTATGAGTGCAACTAAATCCAGATTAGCTGCCAAAATATGCGACTGTTTTGATAGATTTGATGATCGGCGTACTATATAATTTTTACGATCGCAAATTTCGAATATCATGCCTGTGCCATCATTGTTTTGTTCAAAATTAACATAGTCGCCCACAGCAATAGGATTGGTACTTTTTATTTCCAATAAGCGCAAATTACCTTTCATTTTGCATTCGGTTAAAACTCCGTTTTCGGCTTTAACTTGATACCAGCTTCCTGTGTTTTTAACAACTAATCCTATCATCTATTTTTTCGTGAGTCTTGATCTTTAAAATTAAAGATTTGCACACAAAAGTAATAATTTAATTCATTTCTTTAATACTATTTATTCCATCGCGATTAAAACCGACTCTATAACGTTTAAAATTTTCGTCTTCGTCATGCTTATATTGAAGAATGATATTTAAATAATAGTTTTTAATGCCCATAATTTTCTCAACTTTTTCGTTTTCGTCTAACACAAAAAGTGGAACTTCGGGATTATCTGTCTTACGCATAAACGATAGTAAATTCAATCTCACTATTTCAACTACACCATCAATTTCATAATTGGTGTTTTCGTCTAAGGTTTTACGATTGACATGTACAGTTTTTCGGTAAAGAATAATTTTTTCTTTCGAGTAACGATTATCTGCTTCAATAAGTGGAATGCGGTTACGAACTCGCAAAATATCGCGAGGTACATTATTGTCAGCAATAAAGTCGAACGATTCTTTGCTGAATCCAATTTCTTTATCTTTTACACTGATATTTGTTTTATTATCGTAGTATTTGGGACTTATCTTTTTTGCAAAATAATAACGCGATAACTCTTTTATCCTATCTTTGAGCATGTAACTTACTACCAAAGCTACAAAAAAAGGCATAGTAAAATTCCCATATTGCTTCTGAAATGAGAAGGCAATTGCTGTTGCAAAAATCATGGATAATCCCGCCGCAATACTTAAATATATTTGTTCAATAAATACACCATCGCGTTTCTTTTTAGCATTGATAAATAAGTCGCTTTCAACATATTTTTTTAATGCACCTAACCTGAATAGTAAATCTTTATTTTTATTTGGACTCTGAGGGTCGATTAGCATGTAGTTGCAATCAATTTTGTGCTGTTTTTCTTTTTCTAATGCATTAAGAATTAATGGCTGAAGTGTTTTTTGTAGATCCGATTCATTTAAATGAATGAATTTATTAATTAGCCCAAAGAGTTCTTTTTCGGTTAAATTAGTCATAAACTCATCACCATAAGCATAGTAATTATATACAACTTGTGATACAGTAGGAACTTTAATTATATGTGCCAGATGGCGGTATTTTGACAATATATCAGTAATGTCGCTTAAAAAGTCATTTACCAGCTTTTCTTTATCTTCTGTTTTTGCAACATTATAAATATAAGCTAATTGATCGCGAATAGCACTTTTGAAAATAGCCGAAAACATTTTAATTTGATATTCGTACTCAACAATACTACTCCGGGTAGGTGTGGAAGCAAGTTGATTCATAGCCACTTCCAGGTTTTTAAGCGGTATGGCATCGCCCGAAGCAATATCGCGCATCAGAAAAACAGGTGTAATAAGCCTTGTGTTTGTTCTTATGTCTCTATAAAAATCATCGCGGGTGTAAGTACTTGCATTTATATCCAAACTATTGGGTACGAATATCCAAGTGTTTAACATAAAGTTATTTACCTTCATTTTTCGTCGGGCTTTGTATGCAATTTTACATTCCAACGAAAACTTATCGTGTATTTTGGTATTTACTGTTATCATAAATATGCACCCAGCTCCCAAAGGGGAGTAAAAATTAGTATTGTTTACCTCTAAGCCCTTCCGATAAAAGAATCGGGATAAATGGTGGTTATAGAGTTGTTTGTTTTTTGAAATAATAGCTATTTAAGTAATACTACTTAAGCCCCTTTAGGGGTTTGAGGTAATATTAAAATAACCCATTGGTATATCCAAGCCATTTTAAAACTGTTTCGCCCCATACAAGTATCATAAACCAACTAATAATCATCATTGTAAATCCATATTTAAAAGAGTCGGACATGCTGTAATGATTTGTTGTATAGAGCAATGCAGAAGGTTTGCTATTGAATGGTAAAACATAAACATGTTCAATAAGTAATGCTACCGGAAACGACAAACTCATTATAGGATAATTGAATTTTTGAGCCACACCTATGGCAATTGGAACAAATATTAGCGCACGCATGGTTTTCGATTGAAAGAGTATGCCGCTGAATATCATTACAAAAGTAAGTCCAAGATAAAGTACCCAGAATGGCGTTTGAGCTGAAATACCGAAACGAATAAATAAGGCATCTACCATACTCGCGGGTAAATCGGTTGCTTCGAGGCCGGCACCCAGCGTGTATGCGCCCGCCGAGAAAAGCATTAAATGCCAAGGTATATCCACATCGTTCCATTTCACTACACCTATGCCGGGAAGTAATGCTACTACAGCACCCATAAATGCTACAGCTGTTTGCGAAATTCCGTGTTGCTTATCAGTTGCCCAAAGTATAAGTACTACTACAAAAATAGCAATTGACTTATATTCACTGATTTTCATTTTACCCAACAATTCATATTCTTTTTTTAAACGTGCCATTCCTCCTTCAATTTGAGGCACTCTTTCCTCCGGTTTCATAGGGAAAATAATTTTTGTCCCAACAAACCAACCGATTAAAATTAGAATAATACAAAGTGGAAATGCGGCAATAAACCAATCCTGAAAGCCAAAAAAATCCAATCCCATGGAACCGGCGATTAAAGAACCGGCTAACAAATTTGCCCCTGAACCTGTAATAAAACCACTGGCACCAATATTGATTTGAAATAAATTTTGTAACACAATATTTCGACCGAAATTATTCCTACTATCAGGACGAGCACCGTATATGGCAGCTATAACCATAAATATTGGAAGCAAAATTGTAGCTTTAGCTGTTGTAGCAGAAATGAATATTGACAACACAATATTTATTACAATAAAACTAAAGAAAATCCAACTTGCATTTTTACCAAATTTAATAACAAACCAAAGTGCAAATCGCTTGGCTACACTTGTAGCTACTAACATACTGGCAAGCACAAACGAAAGAATATTCAACCACATTACAGGATGTCCCAATTGCGCGTAAGCTACTTTCTCGGTTGTAACTCCGGTAAGAACCATGGCAATAATTACAAAAAGTGAAGTAAGGTAATTGGGGATGGATTCAGTAATCCACAAAACGATTGATGCCGCAAAAATTGCCAACATGGCATAATTGGCTCTGGTAAAACTTTCTGTCCCCAAATCTTTGAACCGTTTTACAGCATCATCTTTAAGTATTTCGGGGTTGATATTATTCAGAAACGGAATGTCGACAAAATAATAAATTAGTATAAAAGTGATAATTGACAAAGGACCTCCCAAAATCTCCATCCATCGCTCAAAACCAATTTTTTTGTTTTTTTTGAGCTTTTCGACACGGTAATTATTCATGTCGAGAATATCGAAAGTGCTGTTTTCAGTTAATTCCGGATTAACTTCGGATGCGGTATTCTTCCCTGTTTCACTCATACTTATACTCAAATTTTTAGTTTAACTTTATAAAGATTGCCGGAAAGGTCGCAGCCTATCCAGCCAGTATTTTTCTTTCTATCAATTACCAACGCTTCAGCTTTGGCTACAAAATCAATACTTTGTTCAGCTATTACACTTCCATTTAAGGTACAATGATACAGTTTTTTTTGCAAACTGTCGCAAATCCAGAGTGTTTTATCGCTTCTGTCGTAACAAATATCAGACAAATAACCCGCAAAACTGAGTGTTTTACGGGACATTTCAGTTTTACTTTTCAAATCATATTTAATCAGTGCCGTCGGAGCTTCTTGATTGCAAATATATAAGGTGTCTTCGCCGTAAGTTGTACCTTCAAGACCTTTATTACTTATGCCACCATCAACAATTACTTTTGTAATTTGCGTTAAAGTCATGTCGCTGTTTAAAGTTGAAACAGTCATATTCGTTTCATCAGCGAGTATATAAGTCTTTGTTTTATAGTTAAATGCAATGGCTTCAAAATCATTACCTACATTGTAGTCCAATTTTCGTTTGGTAGTGCCATCAAAATTCAATTCATAAATGCCATATTTATCGCTTACAGCCATTAAAGTTGAGCTGTCTGCTGAGAAACAAAGCCCTGAGAGCCCTGATACTGCCGTTGGAAACTCTTCGTAGTCTTTTTCAGTAGGTTTAATATCTGTGCCAATATCTTTTACGCATGAAGAAATAAGCATTGACAACGTGAAAAGAAACAATATCTTAGAGCTTATTTTTGTCATAAATATAAAAATAACAACCGACAGTGGCGTTAAACCACTGTCAGTATTGTTTTCTTAATGGTAAATAGTAAATGACCAAATAGTCAATGTCTTCACCATTTAGTATATGGATTTTTCATCAACATGGAGTTGTAGTATTTTACATCTCCGGTTACTTCTTCACCCAACCATTCTGGTTTTTCGAAACTGTCGTCTTCGCTGGTGAGTTCAATTTCGGCAACTGTAAGTCCCTGATTTTCGCCATAAAACTCATCCACTTCAAATTTGAACGGACCGTTTTTAACTTCGTAACGGGTTTTATCAATTACGCCTGGTTCGCATATTTTCAACAACTCTTCCACTTCTTCCACGGGAATTTCTTTTTCCCATTCGTAGCGACTTGCACCACTTGCACTACCAATTCCTTTGATAGTAATAAATCCTTTACTTCCCTTGATGCGTACACGAACTGTACGTTCGGGAATTGATGATAAATAACCTTGTGTAATGCGCGTTTCTTTTGATACCTGAGCTTTAAAAGCATCAGATTTTACTAAAAATTTTTTTTCTATTTCTTGTGCCATAATATTTTAATTTATCCCTGCCCCCTAACCCCCTAAAGGGGGAAAAGTGGGATAGAGAAGTTTTGTCTGTTAATTGAAAGATATTGCCAATAATTCCCCCTTTAGGGGGTTAGGGGGCAACTAATTCGCTAACGGCTTGTTTATAAATCCAATAACACGTTTGATGGCTTGTAGGTAGTTGATGTTTTCAACGCCTTCGAGACCACAATCTTTAATCGTTTTCAGAATGTCTTCCACTTCTGTAGATTCAGAGTTAATTGTTACAATTCGTGCACCATTAACAAGCACTTCTCCGTATTCGCACAAAGTATTGTTTACCATATAACCAAAACGTTGTTTGTGAACTTTTACAGCAGCCAAATCGGGATGTGCTTCAATCATAGCAATAAACTCCTCGTAACTTATCACATCTTTTGTAAGTGCAGGCATTTCTACCATAAAAGCAGGGAAAACCTCTTCGGTAAGCACTTTGGCTGCTATCGGGAATTCACCTTTCATAAGCGGATTCCATTGTTCCAAGCCATCAACTGTTTGTATGTAAGTTTTAATATCCATTTTGCCATCACGAATTTTGGTATTGTTAATATCGTTGGTGCGCGATAGGATATAAATTTCATCCGAATAACGTTCCCAAACTTTTTCAGGAATGGGCATTGATAAACGCGCCATGCGTTTTGCCGCAGCATCAAAATTCTGTCCGAACGATCGGAACTCAAAACGAGGTTTTGAAACCTCTCCAATTTTCAATTCTTCTTTTGCCATAATCTTTTTTATTTATACATTTATCTTGCCCCCTAATCCCGACCTCACCCCAACCCTCCCTGCCTGCCGCAGGCAAGTCCAAATGGAGAGGGAGGAAGAGGGGGAATAAGACAGATTCCATTTTTTTAATTTGCATTATTATTTGATGTACCCTTGGTTGCAGCATTGAATAGAGTTAAAACGTTTGAACCATCAGGTTTGCGACCATACGATTTTTTACCGGTGGTAACTATCGTTGTAAAATCGAGTGATGCTACAACCAAACCGCTTGGATTTTCCAGGTAAGCTCCATCTCCAGTTGTACTTAATCCAAAAGTTACTGTTTCGCCATTTAGCTCGGTTGCAATTACAGTAAATCCTTTAGGTGGAATTACAATGCTACCTAAAACACGCTTGGCTTTTGGGCTTGCGGTTGTTAATGAGGTTTTAATGCCTTCATCGTATAAGAAATAACCAGCTAAATCAACCTGAATCTCTGAATCATTATAAATTTCAACCCAATCAGGATCAGTGGCATCTTTAGTTCCATCAGGAAATACCTCATTTACAAATAATTTGATAACATTTGAAGCCCCAACTGTATACGATGCTTTTGTTGTAGGTGCATTTAATGGAAATACCGAAGATAGATTATCTGTATTTATTACCTCAACGTAATACTCTACTTTAATATCTTTAGCAAAAGGTGGAATTGTACCTGTCCACATAAATTGCTCACTCGATAGCGAGGTCATCTCAACTGAAGCAAATGTTGCATCGGAAGATGCTTTGTAATAGAGTTTAACCGATGATACACCTTTTAAATCTGTTACTTTAGCACGTATTTCAACCGATTCAGTTGATTTTGGAGCTTCAGGAGTGGCTGTAACTGTGGAAATGTTTGCTGGGCCTACGAAAATATTGTCTTCAACACATGAACTTGATAGCAATACAGCAATAAGGATTGCTGATAAAAATTTAATTTTCATTTTTTTGTGTTTTTATTATGTGGTTATTAAATTAAAAATCAATTTCGCAACGAATGCCTATCGAACTAAAATCGTTCCCTGCCTTACCGTTTGCATTAGCAACTTTCGATGGATTTTTAGTCAGGTTGCCTTCTATGTCGCGTCCCACGTAAAGTTTTCCTTTTCCACTAGCATAACGGTCATGATTTAAAATGCTGTAATTTAGCTGCATCTTAAAGTTTTTAGTTGCATAAAAATTCAAACCAGCTGTATAACCTTCGGCAGAACCGCCCATTATATCTTTGTCGTTCAAATTAATATAATCATAACGGAATGTCAATTCCATATCACCCCATTTTTTGCCTTTATCGGGTTGGTTAAACTCACCTTGTGCTTTGTCGTAAACCTGACTGCCACCAAAAAGTAAGTAAGTAGCTTGTGCATAAAAACCGCCAAAATTTAATGTAGCTAAATTATCGTTTCGATAGGTTTTGTTGTTAATTATTTCCGATTGAAATCCAAGTCCTTTGTAAAATCCGGCAATTTCAATATTCGAACGTGTTTCACTTTTCATTTTTGTAATTAAGTCGGTATCCAGGTATTTTTTTCGATTAATACTACTTAATGAACGTGTACTGTAGCGAGCCATACCATATTCACCTGGTGCAACATCTGTTTTTGGTGTGCGGTATGAATAGCCATAAGCGGCATGTAAGCCATAGTCTTTGTTCTCACCAAATGGTTGCAATACAAATTTTCCGGTAAGCGAATAACCTTGGTCGCGTCCGAAATCTTTGTTATTATCCTCCACATAAGTTAGAATTTCTAAGTCTTTAATTTCTTGAAAGAAAACTCCACCTGCAACTAAAAATCGTGGCGCATTGTAAGTAGCATCCCAACCAATATGGCGCGATGGAGCAAAGGTATTAACCACCATGGAACGTTCCATAAAGTTTAAATAGCGCGATGAAGAGGTTTGCGACATGGAGAATTGTTCTTTAAAATTACCAACCCTCATACTAAGTCCTTCCATGAAATTTGTAAAATTGTACTGTATTATGGCATCTTCAAGCTCCAATGCACCGTTCGATACATTAAGATCAATTTCGCCATACCAGTTTTTAGTTAGATTTGCTTTTACTGCAAATCGAGCACGACGAATTGTCATTCCATTTCCAATAGGATTTAAATCATCGTTAAAAAAGAATTGACCATCGGTTTGCACACGGATGTCATACCAAAGCTTGTAATCTTGATTTGGAGTTTCAAATACTAATACTCCATTTCGCATTTCTGCACTTAAAGGTGTTCTGTCTACTTTTTTACCATACTGGTCGTAGCGAACGTCTGTGTTTTCGGTTGTTTGCGCATTAGCCAATAAAAAGAAAAATGCTAAACCGCTCATGAAAAGTGTTTTCTTCATTTTGTTTAAATTATTAGTTTTACAATGTTTTTGTGAATTCTACTAAATTTGAGTCTTTATCTAAATTTAATTTTTTCCTTAATCTATACCTGCTGATTTCCACACTCTTAACAGATATATTCAGAAGTGGGGCAATTTCTTTTGACGATAATCCTATGCGAAGTAGTATCATTAAACGTCTTTCCTGTTGCGATAAGTTGGGAAATCTGGAATTGAGTCGACTAGAAAATTCATTGTGAGCCTGCTCGGCATCCTGATATATTTTTTCAGCCTCCGAAGTAAAACTCATTTTTTGCTTAATGCGTTTGATTTCTTCTAACAAAAGCTGATTTTTTTCTTCAATATTTTTTTCGTGAACCGCATTTTCAATTGCCTTAGTTATTGAATCCAACAATTCGCGCTGTTGACCAATATTTAAACAATATGTAACCAATTCCTTCTTTTTCTCTTCCAGTCGTGTGGCAAGTGTACCGTTTTCTAAATGTATGGTATTCACTTCAATCTCGGTCAGGGCTTTTTGAAATTCAGCAAATTGTAATTGTTCAGCCCAACGATTTTCATTTGCTTTAATATTTGATTTACTTTTTCTGTAGGCAAAAAACACGAATGTAGAAACAATAATTAATACTGAAAACACAGCAATATAAGTAATTGGGGTAAACTCAAATGGGATATTAACTACTGTATTTATTGGAGTTGTTGATAAATTGGAGGCAACTGCTACAGCCTTATTAGTGATAGCAATTCCAAACACACTACTTACAAAAAACAAACTAAAAAAAGTAAGAATCCCCGACAACAATGGAGTAAGAATCCATCCTATCATAATGTTGCCCAATACTTTAAATTTCATTTCGCGCAGACCTTTAACCAAGCCAATGCCAATAACTGAACCCACAACAACCTGAGTACTCGAAACTGGTACAAGTGGAATAGGAGGCAAACCAACACCAATTAAAACATTTGAAAGTGTAGTAGATGAAAAAATAAATAAAACCAATGCCTGTGAAAGTACAACAACAATGGCAGATTCTGGCGTAAGTGCAATTAATTCACCACCAATGGTTTCCATTACTTTTTTTCCATAAGTTATTATTCCTACTGATATGGCTAAACTGCCGATAAAGAACAACACTTGTGCTGAATTCAATGTGATGGGTCCCAAATGAATTGTGAATTTTACGGAGTTCACAAACACGCCCATCACATTAGCTATATTATTGGCACCCAAACTGTAAGCTCCAAAAGCTCCGGTTATGATAAGAGCCATACGGATAATTGACTCTTGCTTAATTAAATGCAATTTTGATTTAAGCAGATATTTTCTCAATAAAATAAACAAAATTGCTGAAAAAACTGCGCCTAAAATTGGTCCGCTTATCCACGAACCTACAATTTTAGTTAAAACTACATAGTCAACAGGATTTGATGTAAAATAGCACCAACCAATGATGGCGCCCACAATGGCTTGTCCGGTTGAAACGGGAAGTTTGTTTTTGGTCATCAATGTTACAATTACTGCCGAACAAAGCGAAACAGTAAATGCACCACCTAAAGCATCAATAGAACCCAATTGCGAGAGGGTGTCAGATGCACCATAGCCCTGAAAAACAGCACCTAAAACAACAAAAATGCTTGCAATTATTGCAGCAGTTCTGAATTTTATCATACGTGAGCCTACTGCAGTACCAAAAATATTGGCTGCATCATTTGCTCCCAGCGACCAGCCTAGAAACAATCCGCTCGATATGAAAATCCAGATTAACATGCTATTATATAATACGTTTAATGGCCATAATTGAAAGTAAATCAGCTACTTTTTCGGCAATATCCGAAATATTTTCGATATGAAGTGTGAAATAGCGCAAATGAAATTTTTCGCTCAATTTTAAATCGGGCATTTCTCTGAAAATTTTTCGCCTGATAATATCGGCAAGTACATCTGTTTCCTTCTCGTAAAAATATACGCGATGAATTTTTTCGTTTACATTGAGAGGTTCAGTAAAATAGGCTTTTGCTGCCGGCATTGCAGACTCGGCTGCTGAAACAGAAATTTGAGTTAAACGGACAAAATCCTGTATCAATTCGGCCGGAATATGTGGTGTTTCTACATCAAACTGAAACAAACTCTTTTTTGCCTGATCTATAATATTGTCCATCTCTTCCAATAAACGCATAATATCACCGCGCATTTGTGGCATCAATGATTGTGTGAAAAGTGCCTTCTCTATTTCCTTACGCAATTTATCCGATTCAATTTCGGCATTGGCCAACGAAAGTAAATTGTTGTTGAAATTTTCAGTATTGTTGTATAAATAATTTTTTACTCCTTCTTTAAAAAGCAATAAACTTTGATCGATACAATTTAAAAATTTGTCAATCAATTCTATCGATTTATTTGCTTTTGCGAAAATAATATTTTTCATCTTTTAGAAATAAATTTGTTAGTGAATGCAATATTACAACTATTTTTTAAAATTATGCTATACACCTTATTGAATTTTCGCATTCGTTATTTAAATGTATGGGTTCAATATATTTCAACATACAGTATATCAATTATATAAATATTACTATTGACTTGCTTGTAGAGCTAAGTAAGTTTAAACACTAAAAATATGCTTAGTATGTGTATAGGTGAAAAATTAAATATAATAATGCTTCTACCTCTACAAATACAAATTATTAAGTGTTTTTTGGTTTTTATTATCTGAAGATAAAAGGACAAAGTTACGGTTCAGACTAAATTATAAACAACCAGAATTTAAACGAAATATCGAATCAAAAAGCTAAAAAAAATATTGTTTTATTCGTGTTTCAGCTTTAAGCATTATATTTGCAATATAAATTCAACTTAAATGAATACACTGGTTTGGATAGGATTTTGTCAGAGTGTTTTTGCGGCTATAATTATGTTAGCCAAAAAAGAAAGATCGCAGCCTGATAAGATTCTTTCAGCCTGGTTGATTCTTTTAGGAATTGAATTTTTTACTTGTGCTTTCGATTTTAATTTTTTCGGGAAACCCAAACTTTCCAGTTCATTTTTATTGTTCAATCCCGCTTTATTTATTTATATCCAATCACTTACTAAGCCCAATTTCCGATTACATTGGAGTCAGTTATTGCATTTAATTCCTTTTGTGGTTTTCGAAATTGTGGTTTATATTATTGACGAACCCTTTTTGTTAGATAACTTTTTTAAGTTCGATAAACATTTTCTATTTAGAATTTTATTCGCATTTGCAACTATACTTTCGTGGTGCATATATAATCCTTTGAGTTTGATAGCAGTACATAAACACCGCATGTTTTTACGCAGCGAGAAATCAAATATCGAACGCAATGAAAATCTATCATGGGTGCTATTTGTCGCAATTTTTTATGCAGTTTATTGTTGCATAGCTTTTATAATCACTGTTTTTGTCTTTTTTCAACATCTCGACACATTGATTCCTCATTATTACAATTACGTAGTTCTTTTATTTCTTGTATATGTGCTGAGTTTTTATGGTTTACTTCAAAAGCAATTACCAAATAAATATTTGGTAAACAAAGTATTATATAAAAATTCAAGTTTGAGTCCTGAAAATAAAGAAAAAATAAAACATAAACTTCTCAACCATTTTGAAATAAACAAAGCTTTTCTCGATCCGGATTTAAATATGGATTCACTTGCTGTAGCTCTTCATATTCCAAAGCATCAGTTAACAGAAGTACTAAGCACTGTTATAGGTAAGAATTTTTTTCAATTTGTGAATTCATACAGAATAGATGCCGTCAAAACTATGTTGCTTAATTCCAAAAATCGATACTCCATCGAAGCAATAGGCTATGAATGTGGTTTTTCGAGCAAATCATCCTTTTATTCTGTTTTTAAAGAATTAACAGGCGAAACTCCCATTTCATTCCGGAAGAAAATAAATTAAATTCTCAAAAGTCAAACCCTTCATTTTTTTATTTATACTTTTTGTTGTCCAATTTCTGAAAT
>CAMBSB010000027.1 GCA_945870155.1 Paludibacter jiangxiensis
GAAATGCTTGTTGGTGGACTTGTTCCTATTGCATTGATGACCATTTTTGAACTTTATTTTATATCAAAAAACAAACGCGATGCAAAATACGACGAATACAAAGTGTGGCGTCAGCAGCGCGAAAACGAAGTGAATGCCGAACTATCAGCTGATTTGAAAAGTGGCGCAAGTAATTCGGACAACAAGCAAAGTTATAAAGTAATTGGTATTGGTATAAGCCTTACAGGAATTGCCATTTTTATTATGGGAATGTTAGCAAGCGGTTTCCAACAGGCCGTAGTGGTGGGATTGGCTTCGGTGCTAATTGCTTTTGGAAGTTGGATATTTATTAAAACGAGGAAGTAGTTTCGTGTTTCACGTTTTATGTTTCGTGTTTATTAGAGCTGAAAAGCAATTGTAAATCGTAAATTAAAAAATTGTAAATCAAAAAAAGGATGATAATACAAGAATATACATCGAAGAGAGAGCTAACCAAAATTGAAAAATCATTTGATTTGGTAGTGGTTGGTGGCGGAATGGCGGGAGTTTGTTGTGCCATTACAGCAGCCCGACAAGGGATTAAAGTGGCGCTGATACAGGACAGACCAGTGTTAGGAGGCAATGCTTCGAGCGAAGTTCGGCTTTGGGTATTGGGAGCTACTTCGCACATGGGCAACAACAACCGCTGGAGTCGTGAGGGTGGTGTGATTGATGAAATTCTGGTTGAAAATACATTCCGCAACAAAGAAGGCAATCCGGTTTTGTTCGATATGGTACTGGTTGATAAAGTATTGGCCGAAATAAATATTGAATTATTTTTGAATACCATCGTTTTTGATATTCAAAAATCGGACGAAAAAACGATTTCGCAGGTTACGGCTTTTAACCCACAAAACCAAACAGAATTCATTTTCAAAGCTGAGCTTTTTGCTGACTGTTCGGGCGACGGAATTGTATCTTACCTTTCGGGTGCGTCGTATCGCATTGGAGCTGAGGATAAAGAAGAACATTTGGAACTTTTTGCCCCTGATAAAAACGAATACGGCGAATTATTGGGTCACAGCATATTTTTCTATATGAAAGATACCGGAAAGCCTGTAACTTACGTGGCTCCCGATTTTGCCTTGAAAGATATAGAATCGACCATTCCCAAAGTAATGAAACCCGAGTATTTCAGTACAGGTCATCACGGTTGTAAGTACTGGTGGTTGGAGTATGGCGGACGCATTGACACCATTCACGATACCGAAGCCATTAAATACGAATTGTGGAAAGTAGTTTACGGCATTTGGGATTATATCAAAAACTCAGGCAAATATCCCGAAGCAGCCAATTACACGCTCGAATGGGTAGGTGTAATTCCCGGCAAACGCGAAAGTCGTCGCTTCAAAGGACATTATATGCTTACACAACAAGATGTTATAGAGCAACGCAATCATTACGATTCGGTGGCTTATGGAGGTTGGTCAATTGATTTGCATCCAGCCGATGGCGTTTATAGTGCCAAAAATGGTTGCAATCAGTGGCACTCGAAGGGCATTTATCCAATTCCGTACCGCTCTTATGTGAGTTATGATATTGATAATCTGTTTATTGGTGGCAGGTTGATGAGTGCTTCGCATGTGGCTTTCGGGTCGAGCCGAGTAATGTGTACTTCGGCACACGGTGGACAAGCCATAGGTATGGCAGCAGCACTGTGTGTAAAATCGAACCAAAAACCAGCTGATTATATTGCTCCCGAAGAAGTGAAAAAAATTCAGCGAGCATTGATTGCCTCTGGTCAGTATATTCCACAACTGAAACTTAACGAATTTGGTGGACTGGCTGTCAAAGCAGAAATATCAGCTTCGAGCGGACTGAAATTATTAGAAATTGCGAAAGGCGACAGCTACTTTAAACTGGATTATCCGGTAGCAATGCTTTTACCATTAAAAGATAAGATTCCTCATATACAGTTGATTGCCAAAAGTGATGAAGATACAACTATCGATGTTCAGATTCGTACGAGCATTAAGAAATTCAATTTTACACCCGATGCTATTTTGTTCCAAAAAACCTACAAGCTGACCAAAGGCGAACAAATTATTGAAATTGATTTCGACGAATTAGGTATTGAGAAAGGCTATTATTTTGTTTGTATAATGAAAAATCCGGCTGTACAAATTGCCGAAAGTAACCAGTTGATTACCGGTGTAATGGCTGTTTACAACTACCAAAATCCGGCAGTTTCGAATTATGGAGCTCAAAAACCATCCGAAGATATTGGCGTGGATGCGTTTGAGTTTTGGTGTCCGAAACGCCGCCCGCTAGGTAAGAATTTAGCACTGAAATTTGAACCGGCTATCGAAAGTTTTGATGTAGAAAATGTACGCAATGAAATATTCCGTCCGCTTGTAGGTGCTAATGCCTGGGTAGCCGATTTGCAGGATGTAAATCCGACCATTACATTACGGTGGGAAAAAGCACAATGGATAAAAGAAATAAAACTGTTTTTTGATACTGACTCCGATCATGCCATGGAAAACGTGCAGATGGGTCATCATGATTCAGCCATGCCATTTTGTGTGCGCGAATATGAAATTTTTGACGATGCTGAAAATATAATTTATAGCATTACCACAAATCACCAAACGGTGAATAGTATTGTGTTGAAAGATACAATTAAAACAAAAGTGTTGACTTTACGATTTAAACATCCTTCGGAATTAGTGCCTGCGACTGTTTATGGCATAATTGTGAATTGAAAATATTTAATACTAATCTTTTTAATAGATAAGATGAATGAAGAAATCAATTAAGAATTATAGCATTTTAGCTATATTTTATTCGCTACTATTGTTGTTACCTCTATCAGTTTATGCCCAAGGTATTACTGTAAAAGGTACAGTTGTAGATGAAAAGAAAGAAGCTCTTATTGGGGTAAATGTGGTTGTCGAAAAATCGAAAATTGGAACAATTACTGATTTTAATGGTAAATTTTCAATAATTGTTCCTTCGGCAAATTCTACAATTTCAATCTCATACATTGGTTACGAAACAGTTACGCTTACAGTAGGCAACAAACGTGATTTTAACATAACCCTGATGGAAGATGCCAAAATGATTTCCGAAGTTGTAGTTGTGGGTTATGGTACGCAGAAAAAGGAAACTATGACAGGTGCAATAACTACCATAAAGTCGGATGATATTTTGAAAGCCCCAGTTGGTAATGCTACGCAGGCTTTGGCAGGAAGAACTCCCGGACTTCAAATAAAACAATCATCGGGACAGCCCGGAAATGACAATGCTTCTATTCGTATTCGTGGTATTGGTTCATTGTCCGATGCTAATAGTGCGCCGTTAACCCTGGTCGATGGTATTGAACGGTCATTTAATCAGTTAGATCCCGAAGAAATTGAAACAGTAACCGTTTTGAAAGATGCTTCTTCAACAGCTGTATACGGTATTAGAGGTGCTAATGGTGTTATTATTGTGACTACCAAACGAGGAAAAGAAGGCAAAGCACAAATTACTTACACCGGCAATGTAGCAGTACAAGCCCCAACACGATTACCAAAGCCATTGAATTCGTACGACTTTTCCCGACTTTTTAATGAAGCTCGCTTTAACGACACGCCTCCCGGTTCAGCAGCCCCTGTTGATATTTACGAACCGTATGAAATTCAGCGCTTTAAAGATGGTACAGATCCATTGATGTATCCCAATATGAATTGGTTGGATTACGCTATGGAGGACTATGCTACACAAGAAAAACACAATGTAAATATTGGAGGTGGAACTGCTTTTTCGCGCTACTATGTTACCTTGGGGTACTTTAGTCAGGATGGACTTCAAAAAGAATTTAACAAACAATTTGGCTATAGCAATAAAGATAGTTATAGGCGATTTAATTTAAGATCGAACATTGATTTAAACCTAACGAGTTCTACCCTTTTGAAATTGACTATTGGTGGTCGATCAGGCACTAAATACAGAACAGGTTCGTCATTCTTTCGTGATGTGTTAAGAGCTGCATCGGTTGCTACTCCTGGTTATGTAAATGGTACATTAGTAAGTATTGATGAACGTCCTACTTCGGGTAACCCTTTATCTACATTGTCGAGTGGTATAAGTTCTTACTCCGAAAATCATTTGGATGTAAATGTAGAATTGGAGCAAAAACTAGACTTTATAACAAAAGGACTTAAAGCCCGTATAAAAGCTGCCTACGACAATGACTATAGTCAGAATGTAAGCCGATCGAAATCGGTTCCTACTTTCCAATTAAGCAGGCCTGATTCTTTACTAACAACACCTATTGTTTTCAGAAAAAATTCGGATTATGCTGAGTTAGCCAATCCAACTATGTCGTATAGTGGTCAGAACCAGCAAATTTATACCGAAGCATCTTTAAACTATAATCGCACATTCGGGAAACATGCAGTATCGGCTTTAGCATTGTACACGCAAAGTAAAAAATGGTTTCATGGTTTAGAATATCCCGGAATTGCTTTAGGGCTTCAGGAATTTGTAGGAAGAGCAACCTACAACTACGACACTAAATACCTGATAGAGTTTAATATGGGTTATAATGGTTCAGAAAACTTTCCTACCGAAACTCGTTTTGGGTTCTTCCCGGCAGTATCTGCTGGTTGGGTACTCACTAACGAAAAATTTATTGAAAATATGATTGGCACTAATATCTTATCATATCTAAAACTCAGGGCTTCATATGGTGAAGTTGGAAACGATAGATTAGGAAATAACCGTTTCATGTATTTACAAGGAATATACTCCAGAACCTCAAATAGTGTTCAGTTTGGTGAGGATAGGGTTTTTTATGAAGGCTATAACGAAGATACATTTGGAAATCCGGATGTTACTTGGGAAAAAGACCGTAAGCAGAATTATGCTATTGAAGCAAAATTCTTAAAAGATAGATTGACTTTTAACGGCGATTATTTTATTAACTCAAGAACAAATATTCTTTGGCCAATGAGTACTATCCCTGCACATACTGCCATACCTGCCGGTTCGTACAATATTGGTGAAACTTTAAACAAAGGTTTTGAAATTGAGACAGGCTGGGCCGATAAAATTGGCAAGTTACGCTATTGGATCAATGCAAATTATTCGTTTGCGCGCAATAAAATTGTATACATGGACGAAGCACAAGACATTAACAATCCACATCTTTGGAAAACAGGTAGACGTGTGGGTGAGCGATTTGGGTATGTTTTCGAAGGTTTTTTCAATTCGCAAACAGAAATAGACCAATGGCCTAATCAGTTTGGAGCAACACTTGCACCGGGCGATGTAAAATATGCCGATGTGAATGGCGATGGAAAAGTAAATACCGACGATCGTGTGCCTCTTTTAAATCCGGCATTTCCTGAAGTAAATTACGGACTTTCGGCGGGTTTGAAATACAAAGATTTTGATTTTAGCTTTTTATTTCAAGGAGCTACAAATATGACGGTTGTTATTGGTGATAACTTTAAAACGCCATTTTCTGAAAAAGGGTCTGCTTTCGAGAATGCCCTGGGACGCTGGACACCAACAACTATGGAAACTGCCACATTTCCACGGCTAACAACCAACTATTCCATACAAAATAATTACGAACTGTCGGAACTTTGGATTAAAGATGCATCATATTTAAGACTAAAAAACATGGAGATTGGCTATTTGTTAAAATTAAAACAATTCAAAGCTGTTGGAATTTCTTCGATACGATTATCGCTCAGTGCTCAGAATCTTTATACCTGGGATACAATAAAAATTATTGACCCCGAAGGTACAGCCGACAATGGCTTGAGTTATCCTCAATTGCAAATTTACAACGTGGGCTTAAGCGTTAAGTTTTAAACATATAGATTACAAATATATACATCCATGAAAAAATTTAAATATCTGCTGCATATCTGCATTTTTGTATGCTTCGGAAACTTACTTGTATCGTGTAATGATTTCTTCGAATTCCCGAAAACATCATCGTTTACTGAAGATTCCATTTTTGCACGGGTCGACTATACCGAAAAATTAGTGTATCAAATGTATGTGGGAAGTCCTGTAGTTTTCCTGTCAAACAACTGGAGTTTCCGACTGAACGGACCAAACCTCGATGCTGCAACCGATGGAGCTTCTGCTTTCTCTGGTCAAAGTAAATATGGAACGCATCAGTTCAATTTTGGAGGCATCAATGCTACAAGTGTAACAGCAGCAAGTGGCGAATATAATTATGCTTCCCCCTGGAAAAGCATTCGTATTGCATTTACACTTATAGATCGTGTAAACGAAGTTCCCAATGCTACAATTGCACAAAAGGAACGATTTATAGCCGAATCGAAAGTGATGATTGCCACACGTTATTTTGAAATGCTAAAACGATTTGGTGGCGTGCCATTAATTAAAAAACGCATCGATGATGGTTCAGAGTTTAAAGTTGGTCGGTCATCGGTACAGGAAACAGTAGATTATATCGTTGAACTACTCGATGAAGCAATTGCCAACGATTATCTACCGGCAAGAGTTCCTACTCCTTTGGAATTTGGACGATTTACAAAGGCTTTCGCGTATGGTTTAAAGGCCAGAACTTTATTGTTTGCAGCCAGTCCTATGTTTAATACTGGAACTCCTTATATGAGTTTAGGCGAAAACAACAGTCTGATTTGTTATGGCAATTACGATCCGGAACGTTGGAACAAAGCTGCAATAGCTGCTAGAGCAGCCATAGATTACTGCGAAGCAAATGGCTATGCAATAGTGGACAATCAAACTGATTTTAAAAGAAATTATGTGGTAGCAACACAAAAAAGCCCGCGTGAAGGAAATTCAGAACTAATAATGGGTTCGATGCTTAGTATTGCAGGAACTGACCCAATTTCATTTTATTTACCAAGGGGGCTTCCAGTAAGCGGTTATGCTGCAAACTCACCTACACATAATCAGGTTAAGAGGTATCGCAATGCCGATGGTACATTTGTAAATTGGCCAACCGAATTTACTACCTTACCCAACGATCCGACCGGGCCTTACAAAAATCTGGAACCACGTTTTCAGGCTTCGATAGGCTATAATGGGGTAGAATGGTATCCTACTGCAACACTGGAATTTTTTAATAGTGGAAATGTCGACGACTTTCCACATGGAAATAACAGTAAAACTAAAGCTAAACAAGAGTATTCGTATGCATTGCGAAAATATGTACATGGCTACGAAGATGTAAAAGTCTCAAAATTACCCTGGATAATAGCCAATCCCTATATGCGTTTAGCCGAAATGTATATGATTGAAGCCGAGGCAACTAATGAATACAAAAAAGAAGCTGGTTTGAGTACTACTGTTGCTTCATTAAATAAAGTGCTTAATCGCTCCGGAATGAATGTTCCTGCATCCATTGATAGCTATCAAAAAATGAAGGAATTCATTCAAAATGAGTGTGCTATTGAATTTTATTTCGAAGATCATCGCTTTTTCGATGCCAAGCGTTGGTTGCAAGGACCCAGTTTGGAGGGCAAAATCTACAATGTTGACATAATGAAACAATCAGATTTCACCTATGAATACAAGGAATATGTGCAAGAAGTCAGAATTTGGAATAACTTTTATTATTTACATCCATTTCCTGAAACTGAAGTGAATAAACAATATGGTTTAATTCAAAACCCAGGCTGGTAATACTCAAACTACAAATTTCATAAATAAAAATTCTATGAAAATCAATAGATATAAATCAAGGTTCGCAATACTGATTATTCAGGTTTTGTTTTTTCAATTGTCGGTTTTTGCACAACAAAATGTTTCTGCCGATAAAAAAGCCGACGAAAAGAAAGTAGCAGTAGCCTATGGTGAACTCAGTGCCGATGCTGTAACTTCATCCATTTCAACTGTTTCGGGCGATAATTTAAAGAAGAATACCAACTATAATGTGAGCGAATCGCTTTTTGGTATGTTGCCGGGCTTATTTGTAGAGGAAAAAGCCTTGGAGCCGGGCAGCGCGAAATTAAATATGTTTATTCGCGGAAAATCAACTTTTGGCAATGCCAGCAATGCGCCTTTGGTGTTTGTTGATGGTTTCGAGCGCGATTTGTCGGAATTAACAATGGAAGATATTGAGAATATCTCGGTACTGAAAGATGCTGCTTCGTGTGCCTTGTATGGCTCGAGAGGTGCTAACGGAGTAATTCTGGTAACAACAAAACGTGGAGCCGAACAAAAAACATCCTATACTTTCAGGTCCGAATATGGTTTTCAACAACCTACAAAATTGCCTAGATTTGTAGGTTCAAAAGACTTTGCAAAGTTTTACAATGAGGCATTGGATAACGATGGCTTATCGAACTTAAAATACTCTGACGAAAAAATTGCAGGTTACGATAATGGCAACTCAGTTTTAAATCCCGATTTTGATTGGGCAAACGAAATGTTAGCTGCATCAGCCCCCATTTCGAATGTGAATTTCTCGGCAAGGGGTGGTAATCAAAGCACAAAATTTTATGTCAATATTGGTTATCTAAATAATACTGGCATTTACAAAGGCACTGATAAATACACCGATTACAGCACAAATATTAACTACGACAGGTATAATTTTCGTACAAATCTGGATTTGATTGTACTCAAAGGACTTAGTGTTAAAATGGATGTATCGGGACAAATATCAACTAAAAATGCTCCTAATAGTTCAACCAGTTCAATTTGGAATGCAATGTACAAATACCCGACTCATTTGTTTCCGGTAATGGCTGAGCCAGGAACGCTTGGAGGTACACCTGTATACTACAACAGTCCGATGGGTCAGATAACCGAGTTAGGCTACGATCGAATAAGTAGCAGGTATTTACAATCGTCCATACAGGCTTTATATGAATTTGATGGAACATTGAAGGGCTTATCGGTTGGCGCACGCTATGCTTACGATAACATTTATTCCATTACCGAAAACAATACCAAAACCTTTGGGGTAAAGGATGTATTAGGCAAAACCACTTCGGGTGATCCTATATTAAGTCAACTTATAGGTAAAAACAGTACAGTTCCTGTATTCAGCATCAGTGGCGAGTCGCAATTGCGCCGTAACAGTTTTGAGGCTTACTCGCAATATGTAAAAAACATTGGTCAAAGCACCATCAATGCACTTATAATGTATCATCAGGACAAACAATATGTAGATCAATATAGCCCTTACGCATTCCAAACATTAGGAGGGAAACTGCATTATGGCTATAAAAACACCTATTTTGCTGAACTTTCAGGTTCGTTTAGCGGTACCGAAGTTTTTGCTCCTAAAAACCGACAAAATTTTTATCCTGCTGCATCAGCTGCATGGGTTGTTTCGAACGAAGATTTTTTCAACACTACGAAAGGTATTGATTACCTGAAATTTAATACTTCCGCCGGCTTTGTGGGTAATAGCTCGGTGGGCGAACGTTTTACTTATCGACAATTATATGTAAATAGTGGTAGTATAATTTTTGGAAGAGGCAATACCGCCATTTTGTATGGCTTGGCCGAAGGAACATTACCAAATATCGATTTAAAACCCGAAAGAGCTTTTAAATTTGATATAGGCATGAATATGAAATTATTTTCATCACTTACATTGGATGCCACTTATTTTATCGAAGAAAGATCGAACATTTTGACAACATCGAGTAGTCAGATTTCATCCGTGTTAGGTGTTGCAGTTCCAAATATCAACAAAGGCAAAACGAGTGTTTCGGGAGTTGATGCTTCGCTTATATATAACAAGCAACTGAGAGATGTTGGAATTTCACTAGGTTTAAATTTATCGTACTACAATAGTGTTATTAAAGAAATAAACGAACAAGCACTACCTGATTTTGCTTCGTATCAACTGCAAAAAGGTCAAGCTATTGGCTCTAGTTTGGGGTTGCAAGCCATTGGATTTTACCAAAATGACGCTGAAATTGCTTCGGACCCTGTAAAACCACAATTTGGAACAGTAAAACCGGGCGATATTAAATACAAAGATCAGAATGGTGATAATAAAATTGATGATTATGACCGCGTTTATTTGCCCGGCCTCAATATGGCAAATGTTGATCTTGGTTTTCAGATTGGATTGAACTACAAAGGTTTCGACATTTCAGCATTTTTAAATGCGCAATTGGGCGAGTCAATTTACCTTGGCGATTCACCACTTTTGTTTTGGCCACTTACCGATGAGTCGGCTCGTATTACACAATATGTGGCCGATAGAAAACCTTGGACTCCTGGAAATGCAACTTCTGCAAATTATCCTCGCTTAACAACACAGGACAGCCCTAATAATTACCGCAGATCTGATTTTTGGATGATAAATGGAGACAAGTTACTACTAAGAACTTTGGAACTTGGATATGCTTTAAATGCAACTACAGCCAAGAAATTATTCCTCGCGAATGCGCGAGTATATGTACGTGGAATGAATTTGTTTTCGCTTGATCATTTGAAAGCTGTCGACCCTGCTGCTATGTCAGGTTATCCAATGATGAAGTCTTTCCAAATGGGATTTAACCTTAGTTTTTAATACTTTAAAAATTAGCATATGAAACTCAAAAAAATATTTTTCATACTATCAGCAATTTTAATTGTAACATCCTGCGATTATTTAGAGCCGGACTCATTGTCGTTGAAATACAAAGAGGATGTTTATCAAAATTTGAGTTATATCGACCAGGTTTTGACAAGTGCATATTCAAATTTGCCGGCAGGTTACAACGATATTGATGGTTCGTGGATTGCCTCTGCAAGCGATGAGGCAGAAGAAGTAGATGCTTCAAAAAAAATTCATCACTTTAATATTGGTAACTGGAACGAATTTAATAATCCCGATGATGTTTGGGCCAATTGTTACAAAGGCATACGTAAAACCTGTGACTTTTTAGAAGGAACTGATACGATAAGTTGGTATGCTTACAAAGGCAACAATGAAGTTGAATACACAAGAAGAAAAGTTTTATTGAAAAGAACCCGTGCAGAAGCTAAGTTTTTGCAGGCATTTTATTATTTCGAATTAGTAAAGCGCTATGGTGGTGTACCACTTATTACAAAAAAATTAAACCTCGATGACAATGGAGCTATAATTGGGAATATTGCACGCGAAAGCTTTGCTAATTGCGTTCAACATATTGTAAATCTGTGCGATTCCGTTATTGCTTGTCCCGAACTTTCGGTCGCATGGTCGGCAACCGAAGATGGTTATGCAGGAAGAGCCTCGGGTGGTGCTGCTATGGCATTGAAATCGCGTACATTGTTGTATGCAGCCAGCGATTTATATAATCAGCCAGGCTTAAGCTCTGTTTTTGGGTATACCGATGTAAGCGACGATGCGCGCAAACTTCGTTGGGAAAGCGCTGCAAAAGCAGCTTATGCAGTTATTGCAACCGGTAAATATACCATGCAGCCGTACAATCTGATATTCACACTCGGAAGCGGACGTGGTACTGAGGTGATTTTCGAACGACGTAGTGGCAGCGATAATGTTTTTGATAAAGCAAATTATCCCATAGGTTTCGAAAAAGGGGCAACAGGAACTTGTCCTTCGCAAAACCTGGTGGATGCTTACGAAATGAAAGCTGACGGTTCGAAATTTGATTGGAATAACCCTATACATGCAGCTAATCCATATGCAGGTCGCGATCCACGATTGTTGATGACCATACTTACAAACAACGAATTATTTGGCTTACCAGCCCGTAAAGTAGAAATTTGGCAAGGTGGTTTGGATGGTTTGCCACGACAAAAAGCCACAAAAACAGGCTATTACCTGAAAAAATGGGTAAATACTGCTTTGGATTTCTCGCTCAACAATACCACATTTCATCAGTGGATCTATTTTCGGATTGGTGAGTTTCATTTGAACTATGCCGAAGCAATGAACGAAGCGTTTAAAAATCCAACTTATAAAAACACTTCCATTGGTTATATGCGTTCGGCTATCGAAGCAACCAATATTGTGCGTTCAAGGTTTGGTGTAGGGATGCCCGGAATTCCGGCAACAATATCGTATGAAGATTTAAGACAAAGGATTAGAAATGAACGCAGAGTTGAACTGGCTTTCGAAGGACATCGCTGGTTTGATGCTCGTAGGTGGATGATTGGCTCCACAACGCTTGGATCCGATTTGAGAGGTGTAAACATTGTTAAAACAGGTGATAATACTTTCTTATATACTCCTACAGTTGTCGAAAAAAGAGTATATGACACCAAAATGAATCTATATCCGATTCCACAGTCTGAAATTAATAAAACAGGTGGTTCAATTATTCAAAATCCTAATTGGTAATTTTTTTTATAAAAATAAAAAATATGAAGAAGCTAATATTTTTAATCAGTTGCATTGTTTTTCTATCAGCTTGTGGGGTGGAGGTTTTACAAGATTATGGCGTTGATAGTGTTATTTTCCCCGAAAACAGACAGGATGTAATTAACATAAACGGTTCCATTAAACAGGATTCGATAGTTAGCTCTATAGCTGTACATCGCTCGGGTGTGTCACCAACTTATCCCGAAAAAACTATTGGAATAATTGTAAACACTGATAGCGTTACTGCTATTATAAATAGTGCAAATACTGCCATCACACCAAGCACCGAACAGTTGTGGTTTAAAGGTGTAATGGTGTTGCCTGCTAGTTGTTTCACTGTACAATCGCCGATTGTAATACCTGCAAATAGTCGTACAGCTCCGTTGTCGATTACTTTAATAAAATCAGAAATTGATAAATTAGATAAAACCAAAGTATGGTTAACTGCATTTTCGATAAGTCCTACGAATGAAATTAATCTTATTAAAAACAGTAATATTAATTTCCTGAAAATAGTTTTTAAATAAAAGTAGTATGCGAAAAAATATTCTATTGGCATTTGCGTTTTTATGTGCATTAAGCTTGCCATCTCAAAAAACATCGCTCGATGGCGCTTGGAAATTCATTTTAGACCCTTTTAATATTGGCGAAAAAGTAGGATTTCAGCTTACAAATGTCGACCTCAATAAATGGGAAAAAGTAACTGTTCCTCATTGTTTTAACGACGATGAAAAATACAAATTTTACACCGGAAATACCTGGTACACACGTAAATTTCAGGTAGGCGAGCTGAAACTGAACAAAAATACATTTGTGCATTTCGAAGCAGTTTTCTATAAATCAACTGTATATGTAAATGGCGAATTAGCTGGAATGCACGAAGGTGGATATACGCCTTTTGAACTTAATATTACCAAACTGCTAAAACCGAATTCAAGTAACGTAATTACTGTGAAGGTAGACAATTCGTGGGACGAAAGCACAATTCCTGGTGCTAAACCATTGCCAAAACAGGGCGAACAACTCACCTATTCTTTGTTTTTTCCGTGGATAAATTATGGAGGTATTATTCGGAGTGTAGCATTGATTGAACGGGCAGAGACCTATATCAAAAATGTAAAAATTGAAGCTGAGCCTGATTTGGTAAAGGGATTTACTACCATAAAAGTTAAATCTTTTGTTGTGAATGCAACTGTTAATTCAAAATTATTACCAACAATAAACATTTCGTATAAGGGCACTCCTTTAAAGCTCAAATGGAAAATGCTTGAAAATAAACAAATTTCGGAAGGTATAACACAAATTACAAGCTCCGCAACCATACCAGCCAAACAAGTAAATTTATGGGGACTCAATTACCCTAACTTATACAAAGCAGAAGTTGTATTGTCTGTTGATACATTTAGTACCAATTTTGGAATTCGTAAACTCGAAATTAAAGGAACACAATTTTTATTAAACGGAGAACCTTTGTTTTTGGGAGGAGCCAACCGGGTTGTTGAATACCCTGGTGAAGGTTCAAAAGACCCTATGTACGTTCTTGAAAAAGATTTGAAATTGATGAAAGAAGCAAATATGCTCTTATCACGCATTGCCCATTATCCGGTAAGTACGCAAATGCTTGATTGGGCTGACAAAAACGGTATGTTGATAATTACCGAAGCGGGTAATTGGCAAATGACCGAAAGGCAAATGGCAAGTCCGTTAATGCGTAATAAATATCAACAACAAGCGCGCGAAATGATTGAGCGTGATTGGAATCATCCGTCAGTTATTGCTTATAGTGTTGGCAATGAATACAATTCTCTTTCGACCGAAGGTATTTCGTGGACTAAAGATATGATAGAATTTACAAAGAATATAGACTCTACCCGCAAATTGACTTTTTGTTCCAACCGAGTGGCAAGAGCTAAAACGCCTGAGGAAGAAGCATCACAGCATGTGGATTTCGTTAGCGTTAATTGTTATGGTGGACATGAGCGTGTTATAACCAAGATTCATGAGTTATATCCAAATAAACCAGTCTATATCAGCGAATTTGGATACCGTACCGATGAAGTGAAAAACGAAGATGATAGGGCAGAAAAATTACAAAAAAACATAGAAGTGATTCGTAAGTACGATTATGTAATGGGTGCATCCATTTGGACATTCAATCACTATCGCAGTCGTTACAATGGCACAGATGCGGATGGTTACCGACCTTGGGGTGTTGTAACTGCCGATCGTACCAGGTTGAAGTCTTATGACGCTTTACGAACAGAATTTGCTCCGGCCGTATTAGAAACAACGCAGTTGACCAACAATCAATTAAAAGTTAAAATTACATCACGCAAAGATTTTCCAAGAATGATATTAGAAGGATATAAAATTAGGATTGGTGAAAATGAATATCCAGTTAATAAACTAAATCCGGGTGAATCGCAGGAATTTACTTTTACACTGAATGTTGCATCTGATAAAATAAAATTAGTTTCACCTACAGGATTTGTAATTTTAGAAACTGAATTACAAGTAAATAAGTAATTAAAATAGTTCAATTTATTAAAGAAAAATAATCGTTAATTAAAAAAATCAATCTCATGAAACAATTAGTCTTAGCAATTTGCATGCTGTTAGTAAGCACAGTGAATGCACAAATTACAAATAACGTAGAGTTATTTGGAAATTCCGATTTCGGTGATGCCAATTTATTTACAAATGGCACAACAGGTTTTGCAACTCCAGCCGCTACTGATGCTTCGGTTAGAGGTAAATGGTATGCGGGAACAACTGAGCTAGCAAGTTACAATGTGGATGGTTTTATAACAACCGCTGCAGGTGGTTTTTTTGATGCCATGATGCCTTTCGATGCTGCTCTGGTTTATAACAATCTTCTTGGTCAGGTGCCGGCCGAAAAGTTCACAACAGGACGCTACCGCTTTTCGATAAAAGCAAAAGGTACAGCTCCTTTATATATTAAAATATCATCAGTTGCTGCCATGGGTACTGAGTTGGGAATTATTATGCGTAATCCTTCTAGTTCTGCAATTGTAAAACAATCACCACCGGATTATACCGGCTATTCGATTAAAGTTACACCTACCGAAGAATGGGCAACCTATTCAGCAGATTTGGATATTACGCTGGCAACTAATTGGGTACGCGTGTTTATTGTTTTCCCCAAAATGGGAGTTATATCATTGGATGACATTTCAATTAAACGCACTAAAGACCTTCCTACTACTTATTATGTTCGTCCAAGTGCAAATACTACGGCTTGGTCAGGTATAACAGGTGTAGAGTCTGACCAAATAATTAGTACCGATGCTGTTACTTTTGCCGGCACAAATACCTATTACATGATGGGAGGAAACTATACTACAGGTTCTACAATTGCGCTTACGACAGGTAAAATTTATGGTGGATTTACCGGTGCTGAAACAAGTATTGATTTGAATGCAAGACCGACATCCGATGTAGACCAGAATGGCATTATTGAGCCATGGGAATTTACAAATACAACATTAATAACCAGTTCGTTGGCTAACAGCAAATTTGAACAAGCAGGTGTTGGAAGCCGGTTGCTCACTATCACAGGAAATGGTGGAGAGGTTGATGGTGTTACTCTAACTGATTTTTGCTATAATTATGTTACAGGTGGTATTACGTATGGAGGACCAATTACGCTTGGTCAGGTTAGCTCAAGTCCAACACTTAATAATGCTGATAATGTGGGCAAATTAACCCGTTGCACCTTGAAGAAAATTAAGGCTGGAGCAAGTGTTATTATGATGACAAATAATGCATCTTCCATTGACCGCTGCTTAATTGAAGATAATATTGGAACATTCTCCTATGGTGCAGTTTTTATGAATCGTTTTGGTGGTACATTATCGAACTCGGTATTACGCAACAACAAAGCTAAAACCAAAGGTGGAGCTATTTATGCCGGAAATGCTGCTGCAACCGGTGGAGTTGATTTAAAAGCGGTTGTTTCGAATTGTGTAATTTACAACAATACGGCTGAAGTGAGTGGTGGTGCAATTTGTGGAGAAGCTGGTGCAAATCTGTCAGGTGTAGAAATTGTGAATTCAACCATTGCCAACAATATGACAGTAGCACCTGGTGTTGCATCGGTAGAGTTGACTAACAACGGACTTTTGGTGAACAGCATTGTAGTGAATGATATTTTGGATGAAATTTATGTAAGCAACGCCAGCAACTATGTCGAAAAAGTGGTTTATGGTACTTTGACAGCTGCTTCGGCTGCACTTTATCCTGCGGTAAGTAACCTAAGCGCAAAAGCTATTGCCGATTTGAAATTTGTGAACCCAACATTAACACAAGGCTACGTGGATCTTTCAGGAACTAATTATGATGCCATGCGTAAAGCTAATTTTAAAATTAGTAATGTTACTTCTGCGGCTTATGTGAGCAACGCTACCATACCCACTACGTATCAGGTTGGTGGAACAGGTGCAACAATAACTACCCGTGCTACAGTTCCTTCAACAGATATTCTTGGTTTGGCTCGTTCTACAAACATGACTTTAGGTGCGTATTTCTACAATCCGGCTTCGGGTTTAAATGCAAAATCGGCCGATAAAGTATTTGCTTTTGGAACAAGAAGCGGCATTAAAATTCAAGGCGAACAGGGCAATATAGTAAATATTTATAATGTTTCTGGCCAATTGGTTTCAACTGCAAAATTGAATACTGACAATGTCTTAATTCCTTCAGCAAAAGGATTTTATGTTGTAGTAATAGGAAGTCAGGTAAATAAGGTTTCGGTAAATTAAATTTAAAAATATCGGATTTAAATTAAGGTGAGTAGTACAACTCACCTTAATAAAATATTGAACCACAAAAGAATATAAAAGTATAACCATAAAGTGAAATCTGACATTCCTTTTATTGACTTTTGTGTTCTTTTGTGGTTCAATTCTTATATTTATTTCTTCAATTTTTTATTTCTTCAATTTGAAATGATATATTCTGAAAAATCAACTCGCGCTTATTTAAAAACCTTTTATATAAACATTTAATTGCTAATTTGTAACTGTTCTAAAATTATGAAATCAAAAATTGTTTCTTTAATCATTGCATTTTTCGTGTTTGGAATAATACAAGCGCAACTTAAAGTAGCTCCTATTCTTTCCGACAATATGGTATTACAACGCAATACTGAAGTGAAAATCTGGGGTACGGCAAATCCAAATGATAAAATATCAGTTAAAGTAGGCTGGAGCAAAGAAACAATCAAAGTTGTTTCCGATAACATTGGACAATGGCTTGCAATTGTCAAAACAAATGAAGCTGGTGGTCCTTACATTATTAAGATATCATCAGCAAAAGAAAGCATTTTAATACAAAACATTTTATTGGGTGAAGTTTGGTTGTGCTCCGGGCAATCCAATATGGAAATGCCCGTTTTGGGTTACAATAACCAGCCGGTAAATGGAGCTTTGGATGCACTTTACGAAGCCGATAACGATAATATCCGTCTTTTTAAGGTGAAGCTGGTAGCCAGTCCCGAACCAAAAACAGAATGCGAAGGTGCATGGGTATCTGCTAATACCGAAACAGTAGGTAAATTCAGTGCTATAGGCTATTTTTATGCAAAAATGCTTCAACAAAAACTAAAAGTGCCGGTTGGTATGGTTTATTCAGCTTGGGGCGGCACACGAATAGAAGCCTGGATGAAAAAAGAAATCGTTCAAAAATTTCCAAAACCCTATGAATTATCCACTAAAGAAATGCTGACAAACCACAACAAAGCAGCCAATTTATACAATGGCATGATTGCTCCTATCACCAACTATAGCATCAAAGGGGCACTCTGGTATCAGGGCGAAGGCAATATCGACTATCCGAAAGAATATGCCGATTTGATGAAAGCGATGGTCGAAGGCTGGCGTACAGATTTTGGTGTTGGACAATTTCCATTTTATTTTGTTCAGCTGGCATCATATCCTTATGCCTGGGTGAATCCTAAACTTGCGCCCATGATGCGCGATCAGCAAACCAAAGCAAGTATGGAGATACCTAATGCTGGTATGGTTACTGCCATAGATCAGGGCGATGTAATTATTCATCCTGCTGAAAAACAAACCATTGCCAAACGATTGGCTTACATGGCTTTAGGGCAAACATACGGACTGAAAGGTTTGCCATACAAATCGCCTGCTTTCAAAGCTATTCAACTAAAAGATACAGCAGCAATTATAACTTTTGATAATGCCGAACTGGGATTAACCAGTTTCGGAAAAGACGTTGAATGTATAGAAATTGCCGGTCAGGATAGTGTTTTTCATCAGGCACAACTGAAAATCATCAAAGAAGGATTGCAGGTTTGGTCGTCACAAGTAAAAACTCCTGCAATGGTTCGTTACGCTTACAGTAGCTTTCCAAAAACGAAAGGTTTTTTATACAGTACAGCCGGAAACCCTGTTTTACCATTTAATACTAATAATTGGTTAAAATGAGACAGCTACTCCTATTTACTTTATCAATTTTATTGTTTTCGCAATCTTTGGTTGCTCAGTTAATTACGCCAGCAACAAAACCAAACAAAACGCAAGAATTGCTGATCATGCGTGGTTATGGCATGTTTGTCCATTTTGGAGTAAACACATTTACCGACATGGAATGGTCTAATGGAAAAACGCCGGCATCAGTCTATAATCCGACTAATCTGGATTGCGACCAATGGGTGCGCGTTGCCAAGGAAGCGGGCTTCAGGTATGTGCTTTTGGTAACAAAACATTGCGATGGTTTTTGTTTGTGGGACAGCAAATTTACTGAGTACGATGTAGCTTCTTCGCCGGTAAAAACCGATGTTGTAGCCGAAGTCTCGAAAGCATGTAAAAAATACGGATTGCAGTTTGGTGTTTACTATTCGCTTTGGGATAGGAATCAGCCCTCGTTTAGAGACAAAGACAAAACGAAATATGTTGATTACATGATTAATCAACTCACAGAGCTGTTTAGCAATTACGGCTCGATTTGTGAACTTTGGCTCGATGCCGGCTGGGAACGAAAACCGGCCGATTGGGAAATTGACAGAGTATATAAAACCATAAAAAAGTTGCAACCTCATTGCGCCTTTGGTGTAAATCATACCATTGTAGTAGAACCCAACAGTCGTGTTAAAGCACTGCCCGACTCTATGGTTGTTGATAACAAATACTTTTTTCAATACTTTCCGGGCGATTTCCGTTTGTGGGATCCGAAAATTGCTCATTTATCGGATAAAAAACAATACATGCAAAACGGACAATCGTATTATATGCCTTTTGAACATACCATCTGCCTGAGTCATAGGTGGAATTGGTTTCAGAAAAAAGACATAATTCCGGTAAGAGCATTGGAAGAATTGGAAGAACTTTTTTATTGGTGTACAGCTAACGATAATTCGTTGGTGGTGAATGTGCCACCAGATAATACGGGGCAATTGCGTGAACATGAAGCAAATACAATCATTGGGTTGGGAAAACGACTTAATATTAAAAAGAATAAACCACTACCAAAAAACGGAAAATTCATTTCGATAAATGCGCCCATTGTAGCATCATCCATTTTGAACAATGACGAACTAAAATTTGGAGCTAGATGGGCCATTGACGGAGGTATGCAAACAGCCTGGGCTGCTGCCGATACCATAGCCGAATTGGTACTGGACTTAGATCAAAACCAACCCTTTAATAAGATATCAATATTTGAAAATCAAATTATTAAAGTTGCCAAAGATCAATTCACAACCTACCGTACCAACCGAATTCTATCTTACTGTATTGATTGTTGGTTAGACAATGCGTGGAAAACAATATACATGAGTGAAGAACCAATGGGCGACTGTAAAGTAATACGTTTCCCAAAAGCTTACAAAACGTCTAAACTAAGGTTTAAGGTTCTCAAAGCTTCGGCTCCACCATCAATTACGGAGTTGAATGTGATTTACATGAATAATTAGAAAAATAAAACTTGAAAATAAAACCAGAATATCATGCGTAAAAACCTATTAGTAGTTATCAGTATTTTCTTTTTAGTTTGTAGTTTTCAACAAACACAAGCCGGAAACAAATCTCAGAAAAACTTTGTTCCCGGCACCGAATGGCTCGACAACAATGGAAAGCCCATTAATGCACATGGCGGAGGCGTTATTTTTCACAAAGGAGTCTATTATTGGTATGGCGAACACAAAATTGAAGGAAAGTCCGAAGCAACCTTTGCCGATGGCGGAATACATTGTTATTCGTCCAAAGATTTAATCAATTGGAAAGATAGAGGAATTGTTTTGAGCGTTGATTATACCAACGAAAACAGCGACATTGCCTATGGTTGTATTTTGGAACGACCAAAAGTGGTTTATCATGAAAAATCGAAGAAATTTATTGCATATTTTAAATTGTATCTAAAAGGAATAGGTTACGAAGTCAGCAATGTTGGAGTAGCGGTTGCCGATAAACCCTACGGTCCGTTTACCTACTCTCACAAATTTTTGGGTGGTGGTTCGCTCAAAGGTTCAGGCGACTTCAGCATGTTCAAAAATACCGATGGAACAGTTTATCATTTTGCGGTACGTAAACCCGATAAAACATTTGTAATGGGTAAATTACAGCCTGATTATTTGTATGCTATGCCCAATAGTTATCAGGCTCCGAATGGTGTTACAAAGCACACCGAAGCTCCCGCAGTGATATACAGAAAAGGGAAATATTACATTTTAGGCTCAGGCACAAGCGGCTGGAAACCAAATGCAGCCCGCTCGTTTGTAGCTGATTCTATTCAGGGAACTTATACCGATTTGGGCAATCCTGCAGTGGGGATAAACCCACACAACGGTTTAGGACCAGAAAAAACCTTTGGAGGTCAGATTTCGTATATTATTCCGGTACAAGATAAAAAAGATGCGTACATTGTTATGATTGATATATGGGAGCCCGAAAATCCGATAAAAGGTGGTTATATCTGGCTCCCCTTAACTTTTAAGAATGATAAACCTATCATTGAGTGGATGGATAGTTGGAATCTTTCATTTTTTGATAAAAAGTAAATTAACGAGTTAGAAAATAAAATGAGGAAAATTCTAATAACACTTTGCTTGACTTTGGCATTGGCTTGTAGTGCAAAAAAAATAAAAAGTCCATTACCTGAGTATCAACTTGCTTGGAACGATGAGTTTAATGGTTCGAATTTAGATACTTCCAAATGGGCATACCGAACTGATAATAAACACAGAAGTATTCAGCGAAAGGAAAATGTATCGCTTTCGAATGGCGCATTGGTGTTGGATTTAAAGGTTTTAAAACCAGCAGTACAAGGAAAAAATGCTTCAGGAGCTGGAATTGTATCCAAACGACGTTTCAAGTACGGTTATTACGAAGTACGTGCCAAACTTGGAGATGGTATTGATGATGATAAGGATAAAAAAACCGATGAAGGTTGGCATCATTCCTTTTGGGCAATGGCTGCTGTTATTGATGAGAAAAATGAAGTAAACACTACTTATCCGGGCATAAGACGTACAGAAATTGACTGTTTTGAAAATCCAACAGAACATATTCACGATCCTGAACAAGATGGGCTTAATAATTTCACTCAGCATGTTATAATTTGGAACGAAAATGGAAAAGAGTGGGGAAGATTACCAAAACCGCCAACCGATTTGCTTAAAAACAAGAATTTTAATGCTGGAAAATGGCACATTTATGGTTTCGAATGGACAGAGAAAGAAATCCGTTTTTTTGTTGATGGAAAAGTAACAAAGATAGCTGATTATCCTGCTGATAAATTTGTTCATGACGAGCTTAATGTTTGGCTAACGGCTATAGCGGCTAATTGGAACAGACCTGATCAAGAGAAAAGTCTAGCACAGTACGACTATTTTAGATTTTATATAAAAAATAAATTTTAAACAGATGGAAAACAAACATTTTGTAATTCTCACTGTTTTATTTTTTTTAAGTTTAATCGCTACTACCTCCGCAGCTACTTTCTATTGGGCAGGAGCTAATGGTGCCAACTGGAACGATGTAAATAACTGGAGTTCAGCTGCCTCACCTTTCACTGCAGTTACATCACTTCCCACAAGTGCCGATGTAGTTCGTATCAGCGAAAATACAGTAACTATCCCAACAGGGTACGATGCGATTGCCAATTATATTATAGTTAACACAAATGATGAAACAAAACCTGCTCAAATTATTGTTCAACAGGGTAGTTCATTTACATCTGCATCAAATAACGGAGGTTCAGGAGCTTGTATGTACTTAAGAGGTGGAGCCATTATAAACAATGGAACCATCACGCTGAATGTAACAAATACTCCTTCGGGATATGGGATGACATTCGAAAACTCAACTGTTGCAGCGGTAAAAACTGCCAGTAGTTATTCGGGAAATGGGATGTTGAAAATAAATGCTGCTGGTCAAACCGGAGGTGGCGCTTTAAAATTTATTCAAACCATTGTAAGCCCTATTTTTACGGTCAATAACACTAATAATTACCTGTTTAATCTAGCGTCAGGCAGATGGCCATTCACGGTCCTATCCGGTTCAAAGGTAATTATAAACGGAACAGGGAATATCGACTTTGGCACAATTACAACGCCGTCTGTTTACGGATTATTTAATTTAGCAAGTAATAATGCAGCATTAACTGTGGAGAGTGGCGTAACCCTAAATTCGAAATGCAATGGAACATTTAGTCTCGAAAATGGAATAATAAATATCGGAAATTTCTCCGACGTTAAATTTACCAACAAGGGAAATATCAATATACAAACCAATGGTGTCAATGGTATTTTTTGTGGATCAGTCACAACAGCACCAAACACGATCCTTAATTCCGGGACTTTAAACGTTGATGGAGCTTCTGCCGTTCTTTTTGGAGGAAGTGGTTCAGCAAGTATAACAAATACAGGTATATTAAGTGCAACAAATGTTTCTTCAAACTCCTATTCAGCAGGTGTTTTAGCAAGTGGTGCTGGACCATATATCATTAAAAACACAGCACCGGGCACACTTAATTTAGCAAGTGGATTGGGTATTTCACCTGAAATAAAGAATGATTTTCCACCTGCAAATCAGGAGTTGATTGATCCGCAAACACCCGTCAACACCAGACCTTTTTTAATTGATAACCTTTTGCCATCCTATTCACAATCACCCAATTGGGATGTGGCTTTTTCGGATGAGTTTAATGATACAAAAATGGATGTAACAAAATGGTCTATTGATTACAAAACTTTTAATCAGCCTGCTATAACAATTTACTCCGACGATAATCAGGTGGAAGAAAAAGATGGTAACATATATCTCTATTATAGAAAATCTCCGACAGATCCAACGAAGTATTATGTAGGTCGTTTTTTCTCCAAACAAAAATATTCTACAGCTTATGGTTATTTCGAGTGCCGCATGCATGTGGTAAGGCCACAAGGTTATCAGTCGGCATTTTGGATGATGCCCGATCAGGATGGAGGGCTTACACCCAATGGAGTAACAGACGGAACTGCTCACGATGGAGCTGAAATTGACATTTTTGAAGGCATTCAGAATAGTGACAAATACTGGACAGGGTTACATTATGACGGCTATGGTGATTATCATAAAAATGTGGGTAAAGAAATTACAGCTCCTGGCCTTCATTCCGAAGAATACCATATTTTTGGTTTTGAATGGGCTCCATCTTTTCTGAAGTATTATTACGATGGCAAAGTTGTAAGAACTGTTACTGACCCAAAATTGATACCGGAGGTTCCGCATTTTCTTTATTTATCGGGAGCCATCTGGTCTGAAATAGGTTGGTCAGAAATGAGTGTTTTAGACAATGCTTTCCTTAATAATGGTGGTGTGGATAAAGCTTATTTCGATTACGTTCGTGTCTTCAAAAACAGAGCGACCTATCCGAATGGTAATGAACTTCCTGAAGGTTTTACTGAAAATACGATTGTAATGGATAATGCAGATGCTACCGGCGTAACAATTACAGGCGACTGGCTAACATCAACCGCTACAGACCCCTATTATAAAAGCAATTATTTACATGATAATAATTCGGGTAAGGGATCAAAATCGGTAAGTTATAATCCTGTATTAAACCAAGCAGGTAAATATGAGATTTTTGCATATTTTCCATCCGAATCAAATCGTTCGACTACAACAAAATATATCATTAAAAGAGCCGAAGGAGATACTACTGTACTGGTTGATCAAACAAAAAATGGAGGTATTTGGATCTCGTTAGGAAAATTTAATTTACTCAAAGATAATAATCCTAAACTAATTATAACCAACGCTAACACATCGGGTTATGTAATTGCTGATGCCGTGGCATTTGTTCCTCTGGATAACAATACTGCTGTTCCTGATTTGAAGAAAGCCAAAGATATTGTTAGTGTTTTCTCCAAAAATAATGAGATTGTAGTTCAATTTAATGAGCAATCATCATACTTTGCCAGGATTGATGTTTACAGCGCAAATGTTATGTTAATAAATGAATATAATAATATTAATTTGAATTCAGAGCATCAAACAGTTCGGTTAAAAATTGATTCACAAAAAGCATCAACCATGTATTTTGTTAAAGTAACTATGGATGGAAAATCAGTTTGTAAAAAATTGATTTTGTAAAATTTCATAGCGCTCTAACTGCAAATTTCATTTCTCAAAAATAGCTAATTCATATAAATTTAAACAGATGAAAATCAATTTCTTAATCTCTAACAGTAAACTGAAGAGTTTATTTATTTTGCTGTTTCTAGGTCTATTCTTTAAAACCTCCGCAGCTACCTTTTATTGGGCCGGAGCTAATGGCGCCAATTGGAACGATGTAAATAACTGGAGTTCAACTGCCTCGCCTGTTACTGCTGTAACTTCACTTCCCACAAGTGCTGATGTTGTAAGAGTCAGCGAAAATAGTGTAACTATCCCGACAGGGTTCGATGCGATTGCCAATTATATTGTAGTTAACACAAATAATGAAGCAAAACCTGCTCAAATCATTGTTCAGCAGGGTGGTTCATTAACTTCTGCCGCAAATAACACAGGGTCAGGTGCTTGTTTGTATTTAAGAGGTGGTGCCATTATAAATGAAGGAACCATCACGCTGAATGTAACAAATACTCCTTCGGGATATGGGATGACATTCGAAAATTCAACTGTTGCAGGTGTGAACACTGCCAGTAGTTATTCGGGAAATGGGATATTGAAAATCAATGCAACCGGTCAAACCAATGGTGGTGCTTTAAAATTTATTCAAACCATTGCAAGCCCAATTTTTACAGTCAATAACACTAATAATTACCAATTTAATATGGCGTCAGGTAGATGGCCATTCATGGTGCTATCCGGTTCAAAGGTAATTATAAACGGAACAGGAACTGTCGATTTTGGCACAGAAACAACACCGTCTGTTTACGGATTATTTAATATTGCGGGCGATAATTGTGCTTTAACAGTGGAGAGTGGCGTTACGCTGAATAGTAAAAGTAATGGAGCTTTTGTATCTGAAAATGGAATTATTAATATCGGAAAATTCTCCAATATCAAATTTACAAACAAAGGAGTAATCAGTATTCGAACTAATGGTGCCAATGGAATTTTTTGCAGTTCAGCCACTACTGCTCCAAACACCATTCTTAATTCCGGGACTTTAAACATTGATGGAGGTTCAGCCATTCTTTTTGGAGGAAGTGGTTTAGCCAGTGTTACTAATACAGGCACATTTAGTGCAATAAATGTACCTTCAAATGCGTATTCGGCAAGTGTATATGCCGGAAGTGCCGGACCATATGTTATAAAAAATACAGCTCCCGGCACACTTAATCTGACAAGTGGATTAGGGATTTCGCCAGAGATTAAGTATGATTTCCCTTCGGCAACAGAGAATATAATTGATTCACAAACACCTGTGGGTACGAAACCATTCCTGGTGGATAACCTTTTACCGGCAAATTCACAAACACCCAATTGGGATGTGGTTTTTTCGGATGAGTTTAATGATACAAAAATTGATGTAACAAAATGGTCCGTTGAAAATAAAATTTATGATAGGAATATTATAAAAGTTACCGCCGACGAAAATCAGGTGGAAGAAAAGGATGGAAACTTAAATATTTGCTATCGAAAATCTCCGACAGATCCCCTCATGTATTATGCAGGTAGGATTAATTCGAAAGATAAATACGCTACTACTTATGGCTATTTTGAATGTCGAATGAAAATTGTAAAACCCGAAGGTTATCAGATTGCATTTTGGATGATGCCCGTAGGAAATGGAATGAGTAGTTCAACCCCAGCTGATGGAACAGCTCACGATGGTGCTGAGATTGATATTATTGAGGCCTGCAAACTAACAGATACCTATTCAAGTGGTATGCATTATGATGGATATGGGGACGATCACAAGGGTGCCGGTCGTCATATAACTGCACCCGGACTTCATACGCAGGAATACCATTATTTTGGATTAGAATGGTCGCCTGATTTTATAAAATATTATTATGATGGTAAAGTTGGAAATACGCTAACCGACCCCAAAGTTATTGTCAAGGTTGATGAATATATTCTTTTAACAGGAATGCACTGGGCAGAAACAGGTTGGGTTCAGGTAGATGTCAGAAACAATACGCTGCTAAATAACGGTGGTACCGCAAGAGCTTATATCGACCATATTCGTGTTTTCAAAAACAGAACAATCAATACAGCTGTACCTGATTTGAAGCAGAAGGAAGATTTTGCAGATGTTTTCACTGATAATCAAGGAATAATCGTTCGGTTTAATGAGCAGTCAGCCAACTTTGCCAGGATTGATATTTATAACGCAAATGGGATGTTAATAAAGCAATACAATAAAATTGATATAAATTCAGAACAACGAGAAGTACGATTAAAAACGGATACACAATTAGCATCAACTATGTACTTTGTCAAAGTAAGTATTGAAGGAAAATCAGTTTGTAAAAAAGTGATTTTGTAAAAAACTGATGATACTCAATCCATATAATTCCATTTTCAAAAAAAAGCTAATTCATTTAAATTTAATTACAATGAAAATCATTTTCTTAATCTCGAATAGTAAACCGAAGTGTTTATTTATTTTACTGTTTTTAAGTGTGTTCAATACCACCCAAGCAGCAAGCTCTTATTCAGCAGGTACTGAAAATTTAATTGATCCACAAACACCAGCCAAAGCCAGGCCATTTATGATTGATAATTTGCTGCCTACATATTCACAATCAACCAATTGGGATATTGTATTTTCGGATGAATTTAATGACACAAAAATTGATATAACAAAATGGTCGGTTGAAAATAGAACCTATAATAGGAATATTATTACCGTAATTTCAGATGATAATCAGGTGGAAGAAAAAGATGGTAACATAAACATCTATTATCGAAAATCTCCCAAAGATTCCCTTAAGTATTTTGTTGGCAGGTTTAATTCGAAAGATAAATTTGCCACTACCTATGGCTATTTTGAATGTCGAATGCGCATTCCAAAACCCGAAGGATATCAGGTGGCCTTTTGGATGATGCCCATAGGTAACGGAATGAGTAGTTCAACTCTCGCCGATGGAACAGCTAACGATGGTGCTGAAATTGACATCATAGAGTCTTGCAAACTATCAGAATCCTATTCAAGTGGAATACATTATGACAGTTATGGAAAATTTCACAAAGGAGCAGGTGGTCACATTAATGCTCCAGGATTACATAATCAAGAATACCATTATTTTGGACTGGAATGGTCACCTACTTTTCTTAAATTTTATTACGATGGAAAACTTGGAAGAACAATCTCCGACCCCATAACAATCCCCAAGGTTGATGAATATATACTTTTAACTGGAATGGCGTGGGCTGAAACCGGTTGGGTTGATGTGGATGTTAGAGAAAATGCAATGCTTAACGGTGGTGGAACCGCAAAAGCAAGTATCGACTATGTTCGTGTTTTTAAAAATCGGGCTAGCTATCCGCCTATAGATCATTTGCCCGAAAGTTTTACTCAAAATACAATAGTAATGGACAATGCCGATGCTACAGGTGTTACAATTGTTGGCGATTGGATAACCGCCACCAATTCCTCTCCATACTACAAAAAAAATTATTTACACGATAATAATCAATCTAAAGGATTAAGGTCAGTTAGTTTTAACCCAGCATTAACCCAGGCAGGTAAATATGAGATTTATGCTTATACTCCTTCTGAATCGAGTAGGGCTGCCACAACAAAATATATCATTAAAACAGCCGAAGGAGACACTACTATACTTGTTGATCAAACCAAAAATGGCAGTATTTGGACATCGTTAGGGAAATTTAATTTATTGAATGACAATAATCCTAAAGTAATTATATCCAATGCAAATACATCGGGTTATGTAATTGCAGATGCGGTGGCATTTGTCCCACTTTTGTTAAAGTAATTGTCGACGTAGACGCTATTTGCCATAAATAGATTTGCTAAATTACTAATTATCTAACAATAATAATCTTAAAAATAAATCAAAATGAAAACAACCTCATTATCGCATTTAAATGTGTTGACCATTGCATTATTTGTAATGCTTCAACTACATTTATATGCACAAACACCAAAGAATACAGTTGTAAATGAAACCCATTTAATAACGAATGCCGATTTTGAAACCGGCAATATGGAAGGCTGGAAGCATTGGAGAACTAAGTTTTCCTCCATTAGCAAAGAAGCATATTCCGGAAAATATGCACTAAGAGTTGGTCCAGAAAGAGCTTTTTGTGTGCAGGAAACCAAAGTCAAACCGAATAGTCTTTACCGAATTTCAGCATTCGTTAAAACAGAATCAGGCTCTGAAGAGATTCAATTTATGGTAAGTGATTATGGCGGTGCTTCTAAATCAGTTTCGAGTGCATTAACTGAATATACAAAAGTGACTATCGATTTTCAAACGGCTTACAGTGTTGCAAGTTTAACAATTTCATTCATACATCCTACAGGCAATGGTAGTGGCTATGCCGATAACATTGAGTTACAATATTTAGGCGAAGCCCCGGCACCTAAAATTCAGGAGTTTGTGAAGTTTCCAACACGAATTCTGAAAGAAGATAATGGTGTAACGCAATTGCCTGATAATAAAATGAAATGGTTCCTGGATGATAAGTTTGGCATGTTTATTCATTGGGGCGTTTATGCAGCTATGAAAGAAGGAAGTGAATGGGTACGGCATCAGGAGGCCTGGGGACAGGAATATTACCAACGGAGGTCAAGAGATCCTGAGACTGGATTTACTGCCGCCAAATTTAATGCTACCGAATGGGCCGGTATAGCCAAAAATGCAGGTATGAAATATATGGCACTTACAACACGCCATCACGATGGATTTGCATTGTTCGATAGTAAACATCCCAGTAGCTGGACAAGCAAAAAAGACTTAGGAAGGGATTTGATAAAAGAATATACCGATGCTGTAAGAGCTTCCGGACTTCGTGTTGGGATGTATTATTCGCCCATGAGCTGGCGTTATCCTGGTTATTACGATGTTACAGGCAAGGACTGCAAACCCAATGTTTGGGGTTACAAAACGGCAGCTTGGCATAAACAGGATGCGCGTGATATGAAAGAGGAAGTATATGAACAGGTAACAACACTTTTAAAAGACTATGGCAAAATAGATTATATGTTTTGGGATGGCGGTTGGTTAAGTCAAACGGTAAACAGAGAGTTGGAAAGAGCATTTTGGGATCCGGGCAAATTTCAAAACCCCAATAATGAGTGGCCAATAAAAGAAAAATACATTACAAAGGACGACGAAACCGGCAAAGCACTGGGTATAATGGGATTGGTGCGTAAATACCAACCCGATTTGGTGGTAAACGAACGATTTTCGTGGATTGGCGATGTACATGCCGAGGAAGGTGGCGCATCTACTTCGGGTGATATTCGGTATGAGCAAAATGGCGAAAAATGTGTCAGCCTTCAAAAAGGAGGTTGGGGATATCGACCTAATTCAAAAACCTATACTTACGAAGAAGTAGTGGTGTTTTTGTCGAATTGTGTGGTTCGGAATATTAATTTATTGCTGAATGTAGCACCCGACAGAGAAGGTGTTATTCCACAAAATCAGCAAGAAGTCCTGTTGAAAATGGGCAGTTGGTTATCAAAAGTAGGTAATGGTATTTATGGTACCAGAGGAGGTCCATGGCAGCCACTTTTTGGTGAATATGGTTTTACGTTTAACAAAAACAAAATTTACTGCCATATTTACGAAGGCTGCCGCGAAGTAAAATCGGGCAAGTTTACAACACAATCGTTAGGAAATAAAAAAGTTAAAAAAGTAGTTAGTCTGTTCGACGGAAAAGAGCTTGTATGGGTTAAAAACAAAAATAAAACAATTACCGTGAGCGGAGTTGATTATACATTAAACCCAGCAACTACCATATTGGAGATTACGCTGAGCGAAGATGTTTATAAATAATTTGACAAATATTATATCGTAGTTTAAACGTAAATACACAAAGTCGCAAAGAATTTAAATTCTTTGCGACTTTGTGTATTTACACCTCCTATACTCAGGAAGTTCCATTTTGTCTTTAGAAATATGTGTTTATTTTTTTAGACATTAAATAATTCATACCAAATATATGTATTTCTGTTTTTTGTTACCAAAAGTCATTTTCGTAAACGTTTACGACGATTTTTTGGTCATTGTAAACGATTACATTGAATTTCAAGTAATTAAAAAAGTCGCATTTTCATCAGACAAGTTATATTTGCGTTGATTATATTTCAGAATAAATTCTTTAAACCAACGATTTAATATTACGAATATATGAAAAAAATTACTTTAAACTTTCTTTCAAAGAGTTTTATTACGCTATTGTTTTTAGCTGTGATTGGCGTATCAGCCAATGTGAGTGCAGCTGCAAGAATTGCATCACAAAGTGGCGATTGGGGAAGCACTTTAACATGGGGTGGTTCAGCAGTACCTACTGCAAGCGATGATGTGACAATTACTGGTCTTACTGTTACAGTTTCAACAAGTAGTGCTCTTGCTAAATCTATTATCGTTCAATCATCTGCATCTGTAACCGGCAAATTAATTATTCAAGCTGCTGGTTCATTAACAGCAAGTACTGCTGCTACTCCACTGACGTTAAAAGGAGGTGAAGTGGAAAATGCAGGAACATTGAGCCTTACAACCACAAGTGTTCCATTAAATTATGGAGTATGTATTTCATATACAAGTTGTGTTGCGAGTACTTTAGTAACTGCTGGAAAATATTCAGGTGCAGGTCAACTCATACTCAATTGTAGTACATCTACTAATGCATCTGCAATCAATTTTTCGCAAACTGATGCTACTCCTGTTTTTTCAGTTGGTGGTACTTACACTCTTACTATTCCAGATGGAAGACCTCTTTTTAATGCTTCAGCTGCTAGTGGTAGTGTGTTAATTGATGGTTCAGGCACTATCACAGCTGGGACAATTGGAACTCCTGCTACTTATGGACTTATAATGGTTACAGCAAATAATGCACAAATCACTATAAACCCTAATGTAACTTTAAGTACTTATAGTTCGGGATTTGCTACAGGTAGAGGTCCAGTTTACTTTCATAGTGTGGCAACAACATCACTTACAAACAAAGGGACTATAAACATTCAAGGGTCGGGTTTTAATGGTATAGTTAGTACATCAACGTCTTCAGCTACTTTAACTAATGAAGGAACAATTAATATATCAGGTACATTTTCAGAATCTGGAATTCAACAAGTACCATCAAATTATTTTTATATTAATAATACTGGAACTGTTTCAATTTCAGGACTTGCAACTGGTGTACCTGCTTTATTAGCTACAAATGCGACTGGTTATTTAACTTTTACAAATAATACGAATGGCATATTGGATATAAATGTAGGAAGTACTGGAACATGTACATCGACACGTTCAAGAATTAAGAACTATGGTGGAACAATAAAGGGATCAGGCTTGTACAATTTAAGATTTGAACCTTCCACAGGAACTATTTCGCCTGGAGGCAATGGTATAGGTAAAATTACAATCGCACAATTGCAACTACTTGCTGCAACAACGGATAACCTTACCGGCAACTGCATTATGAACGTAAATGGAAAAACCATTGCAGGAACAGATTTTGACCAAATTGTTTTCTCTCAAGCTACAGTTAATATTGCAAATGCAACACTTGAAACTACTGTGGGCGGCGGTTATACTCCGGCTGATAATGATGCTATATCGTTACTAACTGTTGGAACAACACGTTCAGGGAATTTTTCTACAGCAACTTTACCTTCATCGTATTGGGCAATGGATTATGCTACCACTTCCGCTGCTAAGGTAAAATTTACAGTATCTACTACTGCTACTGATTATTTTCGTTCGCTTTCTTCCGGCACATGGAGTACAAATGGAACGTGGGAATCATCGTATAATAATACAAACTGGGTATCAGCAGTTGCTACGCCTACTTCATCTGCAACTTCTGTATCAGTATTGAATGGTCATACGGTAACTGTTGATCAAAATACAACTGCAAATGCACTTACTATCAACTCCGGTGGCACATTAACCGTAAACGCCGGCAAACAACTCACTGTTAGTTCAACTATGAGCAATAGCGGTACATTGAATCTGCTTTCGAGCGAAACCAATGGCACTGCAACTATTCTTACACCTGCTACCATTAGTGGAAGTGGTGCAACTTACAATGTTCAACAATTCGTTTCAAGTACACAAACAGGAGTGAATGGTCGTAACTGGTATATTTCCAGTCCCTTGTCGGCTGCCACAAGCAGTACCATAACTACAGCTACAGGAAATGGATTGGTGTATTACGATGGCACAACAAATTGGCCTTCAGCACCTTCTACATTGGTTGAAATGAAAGGATATATTGCAAAATCGCCTGCACAAAACACCACAATTAACTTTACAGGTGGAACATTAAACACAGGCGATAAATCGGTATTAAATCTGCCATTAGGATTTAATCTGGTAGGAAATCCTTATGCTTCTTCAGTTGACTTTGCACAAGCAGTAATTGCAAGTACTAATGTTACAAATTCTATATGGTATCGTAGCAAAAAATTAAATAGCTATAATTTCCACACATACAATGTTACCGGTGGAGTAAGTGTTCATGACGGAAGCGCCATTATTGCTCCCATGCAAGCATTTTGGATAAAAACTACTAGTGCCACCAACACATTTGGTTTTACAAATAATATGCGTTCACATCAGGATCAATCTGTTGTTGCCAATCGTTTAATGGTACCTAAAGTTAACACGCAACCATTGCTTCGTTTACAGGTAAGTAATGCTGCAAACCGCGACGAAACGGTTGTTTATTTCAACCCCAATGCGCAAAATAATGTGGACGAATACGATTCGCAAAAGATGTTCAACAATATCAATAATGTGCCCGAAATTTTCACTAAAAATGCGAACACAAATTTGGTCATCAATGGTATGAATGCTATCCCATACGAAACCGAAATTCCTATTGGATTTAGCACAGGCGAAGCCGGTAATTTTAGCATTTCACGTACTGAGTTGAAAAACTTCGATACAAATACAAAAATTATGCTGATAGACAAATTAAATCCAACTACTGAATTTGATTTAACTGATGGTCAAGTTTATAATTTCAGTGCTGATATTACTTCGGCTTCTACCGACCGTTTCAGCCTCCTTTTCCGTGCACCAGGCTCAATAACCGATATTGAAAACGCAACAAAATTCAGCGCATATGTATTTGTAAATGTAGCCAATCAGATAGTGATTAATACTCCTGAAAAAAGTTCGTATACCATTTACAATGGATTAGGTCAGTTAATTGAAAACGGCAGAATAACTTCAAACAATCAAACTTCAAACTTTAAACTTGCCGCAGGCGTTTATGTAGTGATAGTAGGTAATCAATCAACAAGAGTAATTGTAAAATAAAAAATAAGACCATGATATCTAAAACAATAAACAAAGATGCAATCTTTACTCTCCCAGTGAGAGGTCGGGGGATGAAAAAATACACAGCACCTCAGCTTGAGCTTATTTCTCTCGATAACGAAATTTCATTAGCATTGGAATCTGCTCCTCCAGCAGGACCAGATGAAACATACAACGAAGCTCCTAATTTTATGAGAGTCAATCCATTTAAAACAATTAACAGCTAATATAATAACAATAAAAAAATCATACAATGAAAACATTTACTCTTAATCAAATTTCGAAAAGTGTTTACGCACTTTTAATTGCTCTTAGTTTTTCAACAGCAACTTATGCAACAGCCATTAGCGCGGCTCAAAGTGGCGATTGGAATGCCACTTCAACTTGGACTGGTGGTGCAGTGCCTGTATCGACCGATGATGTAACTATTTCAGGCTTTACTGTTACCGTTTCTGATACGCAAGCAGCTCAATCAATTAGCGTTCAATCTGATGCAACCACAGCAGGGAAGCTGATTGTATTAGCTACCGGCTCATTAACAGCCTCAACCAGCTTAAATGCATTAACATTAAAAGGGGGTGAAGTAGAAAACGCTGGTACAATAAACCTGACTACAACAGATGTGGCAGCTTTTAAATACTGTATTTCGTTTGAAAATACAGTTGCTAGTATGTTAGTGACTTCAGGAAAATATTCGGGTGCAGGTTCACTAATTCTGAATAGTAGTACTTCGACATCCGGAGGTGCAATTAATTTTATACAATCAAATGCTGATGGTATTTTCACTGTGGGAGGTAGTTATACTTTGAGTATTGCAGCCGGCAGACCCATATTTAATGTTGGAACTTCAGGAAAAGGTCTTATTACCGGAACCGGCACAATTACCGCTGGTACTAGTGGAACACCTGCCGCCTATGGATTAACAATTATAGCCGGGAATAATGCACAATTGACTATTGACCCGAATGTTGTACTAAATACATATACAAGCATAAGCACAACTAAAAGAGGTCCAATCTACTTTGCAGGTGCTTCCCCAACTACATTAACAAATAAAGGAACTATTAAAATAGAAGGATCGGGCACCAATGCTATTGGGTCAGTATCAAGTGGTTCGAATACGCTTAACAATCAAGGAATAATCACCATTTCGGGTGCATTTACTGAGTCGGCTATCGGAATTAATTTGACCACTTCAAATGTGCTATACATTATAAATTCGGGTACAATTTCAATTTCAGGACTTCCAACAGGGGTTACTGCTTTGGCTACACCCGGTACAGTTGGTTATTTGACTATTACAAATAACACAAATGGTGTATTTGATGTAAATGTCGCAAGTACAGAGAATGCTGCTAGTACACGTACGAGAATAAAAAACTATGGTGGTACTATAAAAGGTTCAGGTATTTATAATGGCGCTTTTGAGCCTTCAACAGGCATTGTTTCACCTGGAGGAAACGGTATAGGTAAAATAACACTCAAACAGTTATCAATATTCACAACTTCGGCTGCCAACACCAATAACCTTACAGGTAAGTGCCTAATGGATATTAACGGTAAAACTACTGCGGGAACTGATTATGACCAGATTGCATTTATTCAGGGAGTTGTGGATATTACTGGAGCTACACTCGAAGCAAGTGTGGGTGGAGGATACTCTCCTGTTTTAGCCGATAAAGTGAATTTATTAAGTGGGACTTCAATTACAGGCAATTTCAGTTCTACTGTATTACCTGCTAATTCAACTTTGGATTATAGTGTTGGCACTTTTGTATCACTAACATTTGGAACTACAAGCACCAAGTTGTCGAATGAAAATAATGTGCGAGTTTTCAATGCAACAGGAAAAATCATAATTGAAAATGGAATGAATAAAAGCTTGAAAATCTATTCGGTAGATGGTAAAGTTTTACGTTCCGAAATTATAAAATCAAACAGTGAATCGATTAAATCAGCACGTGGTATTTATTTGGTTCAAATTGATAATGTACGTACAAAAGTTCTTGTTCAATGAGAAAAACGCTTTTCATTTTAATAATGTTAATTGTTTGCCAAGCAATTTCTGCCACAACATCAAGTCCAATATTGGTCGAGAATCAAGCACTGACTGTGACAACGGTTGGTGCTCAGGATTACGATGTATCGAACAATGGAGAATTACGCATAAGCAGTCCAAATACAACATCCACTGGCATAATCAATATTACCAGCGAAACAGCTTGGGTAAGGCTTGATGGTGTTTTGCCTTCGCAGGCAATTGCTTCGTATTTATCCAAATTCAGGGTAAATGGCCAAACTGCCATAAATAAAACCAATATAAGAGTAACAAATTATTTGAGAGGATGTGTGATAATGCCTCATGGGATTACCTATCAGCCACTTACGGTGTATAAAGATGAAAATTATTTGGGTGAACAACTTAAACTTTCTCAAAGCACCTATCACCGCAAAGCTCAATTGGGTACTTTCGACGAGGCTATTTCTTCTTTCAAACTAAAAAAAGGCTATATGGCCACATTTGCGTTTAACGAAGATGGCACCCGTTTTAGTAAGGTGTATGTGGCCGATAATGCTGATGTTAATATCCCTGTTTTACCAACAGGTTTAAACAATCATGTGTCGTTTGTACGTGTTTTGCCATGGAGGTACACAGGAAAAAAAGGTTTTGGGTATTCCGCAATCGAGGCATCTAAGGTGTTAAAAACCGATTGGTATTACTCATGGGGACCAAAGTCAATAGCCGATCTTACTGATATTGAATTTGTACCCATGAAATGGAATGCAAAATCAGTAACCGATGCCAATTGGGCTGATATTTTAGTACATCAAGATGTGACTCATGTATTGGGCTTTAATGAGCCTGATGGTGAAACTCAGGCAAATATGTCTGTGGATAAGCAAATTGAATTGTGGCCCAAAATGCTTGAGTCGGGTTTACGCCTTGGGGCACCTGCTGTAGCAAGCAATTATACTGAACTTTACGAATTTATTGACCGGTGCGATGCTCTGAATTATCGGGTTGATTTTATACCCATCCATCTCTATTTTGAACAAACAGGACAGCAATTTTACAACAGATGTAAAGCAGTTTACGATCGTACAAAAAGACCAATATGGATAACAGAGTTTAACTATGGAGGCGACTGGACCAGTGGAAATCCAACACTTACACAGGTGCGCGACCGAATTCAAGAAATAATTCAGGTTTTTGATACTGCTCGTATTATTGAGCGTTATGCTGTTTTTGATTTTGATGAGTTCACTAAATCGCGATATGTATTTAATGAACCAACATCGAACTATATTACATCTCCTATGGGCTCTATGTACCGCGATAATGTTGCTCCAATGGCATATAAATCGGCTTTTGATGTTATTAAACCCTATAAGCTAATCCCTCCAACTAATATTAAAGCATTAATTGAAGGTGCCAAAGTTGTAAAATTAAGTTGGGTTAGTGACGTTGAAACACAAATGGTTACTGTCGAAAGAGCACCCCTTGGCACTACAAATTATCAGGTAATTGCATCCTTGTCAGGAGACATTCTAAATTACACAGATATTGTTCCTTACAATGGTACATTTATTTACAGATTCAGAGCTAAAAATACAGCCAATGAGCTTTCGTCGTACATATCATTACAAGTTGAAGTAAAAGAATTTACAAATGTGGTTCTTAATAAGAATGCAGTGGCTAGTTCCACACTTTCAGCATCTTATGCTGCAAGTAATGCTGTCGATGGCGACACCATTTCGGATGGAAATCGTTGGGTTAATGTACGTGGTGTATTCCCTACACACCTAACGGTAGGATTAAAAGGAAGATACATGATTAACGAATTAAAATTATACACAGGTTATCAAGGCTATAATACGCCACTTACAAATTTTGATTTCCAGTATTGGAATGGTTCAGCATGGGTGAATATTGTTTCTGAAACCAATAATACCAATTCGCGATACACTAAAAAATTTACAGCCGTTCACACTGACAGTGTCCGATTATTTGTAAATGATGTTTACGATACGAGTACTGCAGGTGGTATTATTCGACTTTTCGAAATGCAAGTTATGGGAGCACTGGCTGTAAATACATCCACAAATAATGCTGTAGCGTTGAACAACAAATTAAAAATTTATCCAAATCCATCATCTGGAATAATTAATATTTCAAATGCAGAAAATGCGAAATCTTTTGAAATTTATAATTTAAGTGGAATGTGCTTGTATAAATCCAGAATGACATCACAAATTGACTTGTCGTTTTTAAGCAAAGGTTTTTATTTCCTAAAAACAGATACAAATCAAACGGAGAAAATAAGTATAAAATAAAATTGAGATTTTTAAGGTTGAAAATGGTTGGCGCATCTTTACATTTTGTATCGATGCGCTTACTTTATCAAAATAAAAATAATATTATGAGAAAAACTATTGCATTGATATTCTTGGTTTTACTTTCTGTAGCAGCTACTTTAAGTAGTAATGCAACGCAACTGAAAGCAGGAAAGAGTAAGAAAACGGTAAAATACAATGAGCAGGAAATAATGCCAAATATTGATGGATTTGTCCGGCAGGCTACAGGTGATTTTGTACAAAACCTGAACTACGCTGAATTAAAAAAACAATCCGGATTTACGCGCGAAGTTTATCTGAGTTTCGATTTTTCAACTGTTACCATCAATGCCAAAACAGCCAAACTACGTATTTTTTGCGAGTCGTTCGATAAATACAGCGAACCGAATATTGCTGTTTATGTGTTACCCGGAAATCAGACATCGGGCTTAACATGGACTACCCGCCCTACTTTACCTGCAGCTACCAATACTATATCCATTAATTCGTTGGAGTATTCAAACACCTGGCTCGAGTGGGATTTCACGCCTTTTTTAAGTAGTTTATCCACCTCACAAGATAAACAAGCTACTTTTGTAATTGCAATTACTTCAAGCTATGCCGGAAGCGATGCACTGCTTAAACTGAGCATGAGTGAGAATGCTACTAACAAACCCAGCATATTATTAACTGATGAAGATCCAATTAATGGCGGAAATACTTCGTCCATCAAAATGCCAAGTATTTTTTCGGACAATATGGTCATTCAACGCGATAAACCGATAAAAATTTGGGGCGAAGTATTGCCAAACGAGCCAGTTACAATTAGCTTTGATGGACAAACTTACAACACACAATGTGCTGCAAATGGGAAATTCACAACTACCATTCCTGCCAAAAGTGTATCATCAAATGCCTATATATTAACTATTGCAGCCAACAACGAAACGCTTAGTTATAAAAACATTGTTTTGGGCGATGTTTTTCTGTGTGGTGGACAATCGAACATGGCTATGTTTGTAAGTTCTACTAAAGCTGACCAATTGGAAAATGCTAAAACCGATTCAAACTATCCTGATTTACGTTTTTTCGAAGTTGCCAAAATAGTAAGTGGTGGTGTTGTGCTTAATGCAAACGACAAACCGTGGAAAAGTGCTATACCTGAGCGCATTATCAATTGGTCGGCAGTGGCTTTTTTTGTTGGACGTGATTTGCACAAACATCTCAACATCCCCATCGGGTTGATTAATGTAAGTCATGGTGGTGCTCCAACCGATGCCTTTATTTCGCCTGAAGCGTACGCATCCGACCCACTGCTCAATGCTGCCAAACGCCCCGATGGAACTGGTATTTATCAATATTATACTACGCCTTCATCGCTGTATAATTCCATGATATACAAAGTGGCCGGCTACCCCATAAAAGCCGTGCTGTGGTATCAGGCCGAAGCAAATGCCGGTTACTGGCAAAACTATAAAACCATTTTTAAAGGATTGATAAAAGATTGGCGCTCAAAATGGAGTGAACCTTCTTTGCCTTGGCTTTTTGTGCAATTACCAGCATTCGAAACCAGTACCGACTGGGCTGAAACCCGCGATATTCAGTTACAGGTTTGGAAAGAAGATGCTTATACTGGTATGGCGGTAACTATGGATTGTGGCGAAGCAAACAACATACATCCGGCCGATAAATACACGGTTGCAAAACGACTGTTGCCACTTGTCAGAAATGTGGTTTATGGCGAACAAATAATCAGCAAATCACCTATTTACAAATCGCACGAGGTAACAGGTCCCGATGTATTTGTGATTTTCGACAATATAGGCGGTGGATTAAAAGCTGTAAAAGATATAACTGAATTCGAAATTGCGGCTGCCGATAAAGTGTATAAATTGGCTACGGCTACGCTTTTACCGGACAATCGGATTAAACTTAGCAATGCAACCATTACTGCACCTGTAAACATTCGGTATGCTTTTAAAAATTTCTCCACAATTTCCATTTTCACTACCGATGAACTGCCTTTGCCCTTGTCGCCATTTCGTGTTGAATCGTCATCAACGGTTGAACCACCAGTCGATATTTCCGAAATTAGCTTCGACAAACTAAACAATGCGTATGCTTCGTCCACATACCCCCAACGCTTACCATTGTATGCCATAAACGGTGCCGGATTAATTGGAGAAGGGCATGATGCTTCTGCCGTTAACGGAAAATCATGGCATACGGATGATAGACCATTTCCACATTATTTTAAAATTGAATTGAAATCGCCACAAGAAATTGCTGCTATGCGTATCTGGAATTTAAATTGGAGTGCTGCTTATCTCAATAGAGGCGTAAGGGATATTGAAATTTACGTATCCGAATCAACTGATGCCATGCAGGATAGTCCTTATACAAATTCGGCTTGGAAAAAAGTTGTGAATTACACTATGAGTCAGGCTTCTGGAACAAACGACTACAAAGGTGAATTGTTGACTTTCCCTACCATGCAGAAAAATGTAAAATGGGTGGGAATTAATATCCTGAACAGCTACAACAGCGCCAATGGCTATATGGGTTTGAGCGAAATTAAATTGTATAATCCAAGTACAGGAACTAGTCTTTTTCCAGTTTACAATCAGAACTCAACAACTAATTCCAACCAATCGCATTTGGTGGTTTATCCAAATCCAACCAGTGGGATGTTGAATATTGAAAAGCAAAATGACCCACAAAAAATTGAGATATTTGATTTAATTGGAAACACTTTGTATCAAGGCAGTTTCACAAATCAAATCGACTTATCTTTTTTATCAAAAAGGATGTGTTTTGTACGAACCGATTTGAACCAACTAGCCAAAGTCGTTATACTTTAATACACTTTTCAGCTACCGAAAAAAGTAATTTTTACCACACCAGCGACTTTAAACAAAGTTGCGACTTTTTTGCCAAAACACCTGATTAACAAAATAATGTGTCAAAAAACATTATTTTCTATCAAGTTAATGAAATTAATTTCATTAACTTGAAAATCTTCGTAAACGTTTACGAAAAATTGGCATCGATTTTTCCCTAACATTTAACTGAAAAAGCATGTAAATGTTATCATTACACTACGTCATTGTTGCGATTTTATATAGTATCTATCAAATTATGATTTATAAATTTGCACCACAAGATACTTCATTTTAAATCGCAACTGTAATGGCAATATTAGATTACATCACCATTTTTCTTTTTACCGCCGGAATTTTAGTAGCCGGCATGTCGTTTGCAAAAACGGGCTCAAGTATGAAAAGTTTTTTTGCCGCAGGTGGCGATGTTCCCTGGTGGATAAGTGGTTTATCCTTGTTTATGGGATTCTTCTCGGCAGGCACATTCGTAGTATGGGGCTCTATTGCATATAGTTACGGTTGGGTGGCCATTACCATTCAATTGACCATGAGTCTTGCCGGTTTTTTGGTCGGTGCGTTTTTAGCGCCCCGCTGGAAAAATACCAACGTACTCACCGCTGCCGAATATATTACCAACCGTCTTGGACTGAAAGTTCAGAAAGCATATACCTACATTTTCCTTTTCATTTCGCTGTTTACAACCGGTGCTTTTTTGTATCCTGTAGCTAAAATAGTGGAAGTTACCACGGGCTTTCCACTGCAATCGAGTATTTTACTGCTGGGCGCCATTTGTATTATTTACGTTACAGTGGGTGGTTTACGAGCTGTGGTAGTTACCGATGTACTTCAATTTGTGATACTTACTGCAGCTGTATTAATTGTTGTGCCGCTTTCGTTTCAGAAAACAGGTGGTGTAACTGCATTTTTGGATAAAACACCCGAAGGTTTCTTTTCAATTTTTGCAGGTGAGTTTACACCGCTATTTATTGTAGCATTTGCCATTTACAATATGTTCTTTTTGGGTGGAAACTGGTCGTATATACAACGATACACTACCGTTCGAACTAAAAAAGATGCGCGCAAAGTAGGATTCCTTTTTGGGTCGTTGTATCTTATTTCTCCCATTTTGTGGATGTTGCCTCCCATGATTTACCGCACTATCAATCCCGAACTTTCGGGCTTAGCTGATGAAGGCGCTTACCTGATGATGTGTAAATTGGCACTTCCACAGGGTTTACTTGGACTTATGCTTGGTGGGATGATATTTGCTACAGCCAGTTCGTTGAATGGTTCGCTCAATATTGCTGCAGGTGTATTTACGAACGATATTTTCAAATTACTCCGTCCAAATACTCCAAACGATAAATTAATGAAAGTGGCGCGCTATTCCACCATTGGTTTCGGGCTGTTGGCTATCGTAGTGGCATTACTAATTCCGCTTATGGGTGGCATTGTAAATGTAGTTATCAGTGTGGCGGCACTTACAGGAGTTCCTCTTTATTTACCAATAATCTGGACTCTATTCTCGAAACGTCAGAATGCTACCAGCGTACTTTCGGCTACACTTATCAGTTTAAGTATCAATGCATTCTTTAAATTTATTACGCCTTCCTTGTTTGGTTTTAGTTTCGACAGAGCTACCGAAATGCTTGTTGGTGGACTTGTTCCTATTGCATTGATGACCATTTTTGAACTTTATTTTATATCAAAAAACAAACGCGATGCAAAATACGACGAATACAAAGTGTGGCGTCAGCAGCGCGAAAACGAAGTGAATGCCGAACT
>CAMBSB010000028.1 GCA_945870155.1 Paludibacter jiangxiensis
CAAAGAATGCAAAAACTAATAAAATGCCTAATTTTTTATACATATATTCAAGATTTTAAGTTGATTTTCCTTATTTCTAATCATTACATTTTTCTAAGTTACAAATTTCATATTTTTTCTTTATTATTTGTTTATCAATTCGTACAAAATTTAATAATTAATTGATAAATTGGCAAAAATAAAGGTGCGAATTTAATATTCGCACCTTAAAAATTCAAATTCCTAATATTATTATTCTTGTCGCCAGCTTGATGGTGTTCTACCTGTACAAAGTTTAAATTGTTTACTGAAATTTGATAGTTCACTATAACCAACTGTTTCTGCTACATTTGCCATATTTATATTAGGTTTATCATTAATAATGCGTTTAGCTTCTTCAATTCGCATCATATTTATCCACGAATTGAAATTCATTTTTTCTTCATTATTTATCATATTTGATAAAGAAGTTCTTCCAATTTTTAGATGTTGAGCCATATCAGCAATATTTACACTTTTAGTTAGATAGTACTTTTCTGAAAGTATTTGAGCTTTTAATTCACTCCAATTATTACGTTTTGTATTTTTTGATATATCTGCACCTTGTCCATCAATTGTAATAAATGCTGGTTCAATAAATTCAAATGTCCTTGGATACTGAATATAAAATAGCCCAAAGAACAAGTAAAAAAGCGTAAAAATTACATCTATATAAAGAGAAAATACTTCAGAAATTATTATAAATGAAGATAATGCAATTATTCCAATAATAAGTGCAGCATAAAAGCAGTATTTTACCCAGGTAAGTTTTAAAGTTGAATTATCTGCATAGTAATTATCAATCTCTTTTAAATAGTTTTTTTCCTGAGTTTGAAATTCCTTTGTTAAAACAATAAGTAAATATATGTAATATAAAAGTGTAATTTGTCGTACTATTATACAAGGTTGCCATAAGTTCTCTTTTAAACTTTCAAAAGTTGATATTTCAGGATTTTCCCACCATAATGATAAAATTAAATAGGAAAGCAAAAGAACGATTAGTACAAAAATTTTATTTCGCAAAAAACTAAATGCATCAAATTTTGGATTTAACAATGTAATTAAAGCAGTTGAGAATAGTAAAGCTTGAGATACAGAAAGTAATAAATTTTCAATTGAAACAATATTTATAAGTTTTACATCAAATACCATTAAATAAATTTTCAATAATGCCATAAGAAGATAAGCACCTGTCAAAAATCGTAGAGATATGCGATATTTGTTTAATTCTCTTTTTGTAGGTAATGGTAATGCCAAAAATACTGTAGCCATGACTATACAACACATCACTACAGCTGTATTTACTATTAAAATAGCGTTATCTACCATTTTTAACTTATGATTTTTTGTTGTTAAAATTTAAAGTTTTAAATTTATGCTGCAAAGTTAAACAAATAAGGCAGAACCTCATCGTCTGCCTTACTTTTTTTACGGTTATATGTTTTTTTAGTTTCTAAAATATTGTGATATTGTATCACTTTTCCATGCGTGTTAATTTCATCTTCACGGCTTTGCTTTCTGGCAGCTTTTACCTGCTCAAGTACTTTGTTTTTCTTTTTTCTTTTCATTTTTTTATTAGCTAATATTTATCAACCTTTCACCGTTTTCATTTTCAACTAAGTTTACATTTACAATTGAATCGGGTAGGAGTGAGGCAATATTTTCTGACCATTCTATAAAACACAAATTGCCACTATATATATATTCTTCCAATCCAATTTCAAGCGCTTCTTCAATTTTATTAATTCTATAACAATCGAAATGATATATTATTTTACCGTCTTTTGTTTGATATTCGTTGACAATTGAAAATGTAGGGGAGTTAACGGTTCCCTCAACTCCAAGTTCTTCACAAATTGCTTTTATAAATGTTGTTTTTCCAACACCCATATTTCCATTAAAAGCAAAAATTTTGTTTTTCCCAATTTCTAAAATAAATTGTTTAGCTGTTTCAGAAATTTCGTTTATTGATTTTATGGAAAGCATAAACTTGATTTTTTTGTAATAGGATAAATTTACAATATAATTATTTATTGATTTCAGCTCAATTTGTGCGTTCTAGCTGCTTTATTTACGTGCAAAGATAAGCTTATAATATTATATTCAATTCTCAGCGCGTTATTTTGTCTTTAAAATAGTTGTAAACTATTGTAGCTCTGTTAGTTCCAATGATTTTTTCTATTTCATTTAACTCTGCATTTTTTATTCTTTTTACGCTTTTAAAGTGCTTAATTAGTTCGTTTTTTGTTTTTTCTCCTATTCCACTTATACTATCAAGTTCGGAAGTAGTCTGCGCCTTACTTCTTTTATCTCTATGAAAAGTTATTGCAAATCTATGAACTTCATCTTGCATACCGGCAAAAAATTTGAATAACTGATCATTTGGTTTTATTCCTACAACTTGTGGTGGAAATCCTACTAACACTTCGTGAGTTCTGTGTTTCTCATTTTTGGCAAGTCCAGCAATTGGAATTTTGAGTTTTAAGTCATCTTCTATTACCTGACGAATTATTTCCATTTGGCCAATTCCGCCATCAGCAATTATTAAATCGGGTAAAGCTGAATCTTCTTCAATCATTCTTTTATATCTTCGACTTACAACCTCTCTCATTGAAGCATAATCATCTGGACCTATAACTGTTTTAATATTGTATTTTCGATATTCTTTTTTAGCGGGTTTCCCTTTTATATATACTACACATCCTGCAACAGCATCAGTTCCTTGTATATTCGAATTGTCGAAGCATTCAATTTGCATAGGCAATTTTGACAATCCCAGTTTTTCTTTAATAGCTTCTATAAGTTGTATCGCACGTTGATCAGGATTCAATTTTTCAGCTTGTTTTAGTTTATCAAGTTTGTATTGTCTGACATTTTGTAGTGATAAATCAAGTAGTTTTTTTCTGTCACCTCTTTGAGGCACAATTGATGTTATACCTTTTAAATTAAAATTGAGTTTAAAAGGCAAAACAATTTCTTTGGAAGTACTTTTTAATCTTTCACGAAGTTCAACTACAGCCATTTCCATAATTTCTTCTTTTTCCTCATCTAATCTTTTTTTGTATTCAATGGTATAACCTTGAATTATACTCCCTTTTGATATTCTTAGTATATTTATATAAGCAGAGTTTTCATTATCATCATACGCAAAAACATCTGTGTCTTCAACTATTGAATTGGATATTATTGATTTTGATTTGTAATTTTCAATTAAATCAAATTTTATTTTTAAAATGTGTGCTTCCTCAAATTTGTATTCTGAAGCTAATTGTTGCATCTGATTTAAAAGATATTTGCTTATTTGGTTTGCATCTCCTTGTATTATGTGTTCTATTTGTTCAATGTGTTTTTTATATTGTTCAACTGATTCTTTTCCTTCGCAAGGACCATTACATTTATGTATATGGTATTGTAGGCAAACTTTAAATTTTCCTTTTTTTATATTTTCATCCACAAGCGGTAAACGACAAGTTCGTATCGGATAAAGTTGATGAATTATTTCGAGTATTGAGTTAATTGTGTAATTTGAACTATATGGACCATAATAGCGAGAACCATTTCGAATGATATTTCTTGTTTTAAATATTCGTGGATAAGCTTCATTGGTAATACAGATACTTGGGTAGGTTTTCCCATCTTTCAACAAAACATTGTATCTTGGTTGGTATTCTTTGATTAAATTATTTTCTAACAAAAGAGCATCCTCTTCTGTTTCTACAACAATATATTTCAACGACATTATATTTTTTACAAGCACATTTGTTTTACCATGTTCATGCACTTTATTGAAATATGATCCTACTCTTTTTTTTAAATTCTTAGCTTTACCCACATAAATAATCTCGTCAGTATAATTAAAAAATTGATAAACTCCAGGTTGTTCTGGAAGTGAGTTTATTTGCTCCTTTAATTTATCGGATTGTTTCATTTTCTAATTGTATTCTGGTTTTTTTGAAGAATATTTTTTTGTTTCACGTGGAACTTTTTTTGAACTTTTTTTGTTTCAATTTTTTTGTTTCACGTGAAACAATTTGTAGGTTGCTTTTAAGTCCAATGTCTATTTGATTTATCTACCAAGCAATACCAACATGATGTTAACATCGTTCGGTGAAATCCCGGGAATTCTACTTGCTTGCCCAATAGTTTCTGGATCAATTTTCGTGAGCTTTTGTCGAGCTTCGGTGGAAAGGGATTGAAGTGAATTGTAGTCAATTCTCCCACGAATATTGATGTGCTCTAGTCTTTGTAGTTTTTCTGCAATCAATTTTTCGCGTTCAATATAACCCTGATATTTGAGTAAAACTTCTACGGACTCAATAATTTCTTCTTTTCTGCTTGTGATTTCATCAATTTTTTTATGTAATGCTGGTACGGCTGTTGCCAGATTGTTGATGCTGATTTGTGGTCGTAAAATTAAATCAGATAGTTTACATCCATGTTTTAACTCTGATGAATTTACTGAAAATAAAAATTCATTTACTTGTGATGGTTTGATTGAATAATTACTTATAAAATCAATAAGTTTATATTGTTCTGATTTTTTGCTTACAAGTAAATTGTATCGATTTTGATTTACTAAACCTAAACGGTATGCTTTTTCTGTAAGTCGCATATCAGCATCATCTTGTCTTAGAATTAAACGGTATTCAGCTCGCGATGTAAACATTCGGTATGGTTCATCCACTCCTTTAGTTACCAAGTCATCGATAAGTACGCCTATGTATGCTTCGTTTCTCGCCAGTGTAAATTCATTACCGCCCACACAATTTAAATGAGCGTTTATACCAGCAATCAACCCTTGACCTCCGGCTTCTTCATAACCCGTAGTTCCATTTATTTGCCCGGCAAAGAAAAGATTCTTTATTAATTTAGTTTCTAAAGTATGTTTTAGTTGGGTAGGGTCAAAAAAATCGTATTCAATAGCATAGCCGGGTCTAAATAATTGAGCGTTTTCTAAACCAGCTACGGTATGTATTGCAGCAATTTGTACATGGAGTGGGAGTGAAGATGAAAAACCATTGATATAATATTCGTTTGAGTCTACACCTTCTGGTTCTAAATACAGTTGATGCGAAAGTTTGTCGGCAAAGGTGATTATCTTTGTTTCTATACTTGGGCAATATCTTGGACCTATACTTTGAATTTGTCCGTTGTAAAGCGGTGAGTATGCCAAGCCTTTGCGTAATTCTTCGTGTGTATTTTCATTCGTATAAGTAATCCAACAGCTCATTTGTTTTAGTTCTCGCTTTTCTTCTTCAAGAAAAGAAAATTTATGAAAATCTGATTCGCCAATTTGTTCTGTCATTTTGCTGAAATCAATTGTGCGAGCATCGATTCTTGCCGGTGTTCCCGTTTTCATCCTATCTGAACGAAACCCGAGTAATTTTAATTGTTCGGTAATTCCAAATGAAGCTGGTTCGGAGATTCTTCCTCCGATTAATTGTTTGTTGCCAAAATGCATCTTTCCTCCCAGAAAAGTTCCTGCGGTTAAAATTACTGCTTTTGCTTTCATCTCAACTCCTAACGCAGTAATTACTCCTGCAACGGAGCCGTTTTCAAAAATCAATTCAATTACTGTGTCTTGCCAAATAAATAGATTGGGTGTGTTACTAATGATTTTTATCCATTCATCAATGAATTTATGGCGATCACTTTGAGACCTTGGACTCCACATAGCAGGTCCTTTCGATCTGTTTAGCATTCGAAACTGAATCGCTGAACGATCAGTAACAATTCCCATTTGTCCGCCGAGAGCATCAATTTCGCGGACAATTTGTCCTTTTGCAATTCCACCCACAGCCGGATTGCAACTCATCTGTCCAATTTTGTTCATGTCCATTGTTATAAGCAGAGTTTTTGAACCCATATTCGCAGCTGCACATGCTGCTTCATTTCCAGCATGTCCTGCTCCTATAACTATAACATCGTATTTAAAATCCATGTTTTTATTTGCTTTAATTTAATTTACTGCTTACTATTTCAATTCTATAGTATAATTCATAGTGATAACAATATGTTTAAGTTTATTGTTTTGCCTGCAAAGTTATAAATTTAAGAGGACATACATATTATCTTTCAACAAGTTTTGAAGTTTTGTTTGTTTTACAATTGCCTCAAAATCGTTCTTATGAAATGTTTGTAATACATATCTATATAATTTTTTTAGAAATGTTTGATTTGCATTGAACAATATACCCAAAAAATCAATTATATATATCGACAATAATTAAAAATTCTATTAGAGATTTTAAACAACAAAATATTATGGATGCGTACGAAATAAAAAGACGTGATTTTTTGAAAAAACTTGGATTAATTGCAGGTGCAACTGCAGTAGCGGGAGCAGGTGTAAGTGGAGTGGCTGAGATAATTAGCGAACAAAAAGAAAAATTTATCCTTACTGAAGCCCAGAAAACATTTATGGATAAATACGAAAAGTGGCTTGAAGAATTTCACGATATGGCCAAATTTCAAAAAGAAGATTCCGAACATCTTGAAAACAACAAGAAATTAATGGCCTTATCGGAAGACGCGAAGTTGTGGCAAAAAGAATTGATTGAATATATGAAAGATGAAAATTTTGCAAGATATTATATGGTAGTAACTGAAAGAGTAACATCTTCAATTTAAAGCACCCCGTTATTTTTCACAATTACATCGTTTTCAAAAGACAATACAAGACATAACATTATGTCTTGTATTGTCTTTTATCGTAAGGTATCATATTGATTTTTGATTTTCGATTTGATAAAAATATTCTGTTGCATTATTAATTTAATTCTATTGATAAATTTACTAAGCTTTAAAGTTTTGAAATACCCCTAAAAAACCGTATTTTTGCATATTAAATCAAACATTTAATTTATATGAATATTTTACTTTTAGGTTCAGGAGGACGTGAGCATGCAATGGCATGGAAAATTGCGCAAAGTCCAATGCTCAATCAACTTTTTATAGCTCCAGGTAATCCGGGAACTTCAAGTGTTGGAAAAAATCTGCCAATTGCAGCCGATGATTTTAATGCGATAAAATTAGCTGTACTTGAAAACTCGATTGATATAGTTTTGGTTGGACCAGAAGATCCTTTGGTGAAAGGTGTAGTTGACTTTTTTCGCGATGATTCTGAAATAAAACATATCCCGGTTATTGGCCCTGATAAATTTGGTGCTCAACTTGAAGGAAGTAAAGATTTCTCTAAGCAATTTATGTTTCGTAATAACATTCCAACAGCGGGATATTTAAGTGTAAGCTCAGAAAACATTGATGAGGGAATTGCATTTTTAGCAAAACTAAATCCACCTTATGTTTTAAAAGCTGATGGTTTGGCTGCAGGTAAAGGTGTGCTAATTTTAAATGACCTTGATGAAACCATAAATGAACTTAAATTGATGTTGAATGGGAAATTTGGATCAGCAAGCAAAATTGTGGTTATTGAGGAATTTCTTTCAGGAATTGAATGTTCAGTTTTTGTAATCACCGATGGAATTAATTATAAAATACTGCCAGAGGCAAAAGACTATAAACGAATAGGCGAAGGTGATACTGGTTTAAATACAGGTGGAATGGGAGCGGTTTCACCAGTATCATTTGCTAATGATGAGTTTATGAAAAAAGTAGAAGAACGAATTATTAAACCAACAGTTGAAGGTCTTTATGAAGAAGGAATAATTTATAAAGGATTTATATTTTTTGGGTTGATAAAAGTTAATGGTGAACCGGTAACTATTGAATATAATGCTCGTATGGGAGATCCTGAAACAGAAGTAGTCATGCTGCGTTTAAAATCAGATTTTGTTGAATTGCTTGATGGTGTTGCCAAAGGTAATTTAAATGAAAAAACAGTTGAGTTTGACGAGCGTACAGCTGTAACAGTCATGTTGGTTTCGGGCGGTTATCCAGAAGACTATGAAAAAGGTAAAGAAATTAGTGGGTTAAGTAAAATAGAAAACAGTATTGTATTTCACGCTGGTACAAAATTATTAGATGGGAAAATTGTAACAAATGGTGGAAGGGTGTTAGCAATTAGTTCTTATGGCAATTCAAAGGAAGAAGCCCTGGAACAATCTTTTAAAAATGCTCAACTTGTAAATTACGACAAAAAATACTTCAGAAGTGATATTGGTTTTGATTTGTAAAACAATCTATTTGGGATAAAAATTTATGGCAAAAGTATTGGTAATTGATGATGAGCGAAGTATTCGCAATACGCTTAAAGATATTTTAGAGTTTGAAAAACATCAGGTTGTTTTGGCTGAAAATGGTAAAATTGGACTTGAAGCTGCTCAAAACTCTATTTTTGATGTTATTTTTTCGGACATTAAAATGCCTGAAATGGATGGAATTGAATTGTTGACTACCTTAAAAGAAAACGAGATTGATGTTCCTGTGGTAATGATTTCGGGCCATGGGAATATTGAAACAGCAGTGGAATGTATTAAAAAAGGAGCTTTTGATTTTATTGAAAAACCCATCGATTTAAACCGATTATTAATAACTGTTCGAAATGCGTTAGATAAAAACTTGTTGGTTGTAGAAACTAAAAGTTTAAAACGCAAAGTTGCTAAACGCCATCAAATGATAGGTGAATCACCTGCAATAGAAAAGGTTCGTATGATGATTGAGCGAGTTGCCCCAACGGATGCTCGTGTATTAATTACCGGAGAAAACGGAACAGGTAAAGAAGTTGTAGCTCGATTGTTATTTGAAAACAGCCAAAGAACTAATGCTCCATTTGTTGAAGTTAATTGTGCTGCGATACCTTCCGAATTAATAGAAAGTGAATTATTTGGTCACGAAAAAGGTTCGTTCACATCGGCTATAAAACAAAGAATCGGCAAATTTGAACAAGCTGATACCGGTACAATTTTCTTAGATGAAATTGGTGATATGAGCCTTTCAGCACAAACAAAAGTTTTGCGAGTTTTACAAGAAAATGAGTTAACACGTGTAGGTAGTGATAAAAGTGTAAAGGTCAATGTTCGGGTTTTAGCCGCGACCAATAAGAACCTTAAAAAGGAAATTGAAAATGGTAACTTTCGTGAGGATTTATTTCATAGATTAAATGTGATACCAATTCATGTCCCATCTTTGGACGATAGAAAGGAAGATATACCATTATTGGTCAATCATTTCTGTGAATTAATCTGTTCGGAACAAGGAATTTTGGCTAAAACTTTTGATAATGAATCTATAGAGCAATTACAAAATAGAATTTGGACCGGAAATATTCGTGAACTCAGGAATGTTGTTGAGAGACTTATTATACTTGGAGGTCCTACAATTTCAAAAGAAGATGTTGATATGTTTGCATAATTATATACTATAAAATAACGTTGTTATTGTTTTTGTAATCTTTGATTTTTATTCACATATAAATTTATGAAACTAATAAATGAACAAAGAATCGCTATTTGTAGCGATCATGCAGGATTTGAATTAAAAAACACAATTATTGATTTTTTAAAATCAAAATATGTATTGAATTTAAAAGACTTTGGAACTTACTCATCTCAAAGTGCCGATTATGCCGATTATGCACACCCCATGGCATCAAGTATAGAAAATAAAGAATTTGATTTTGGAATTTCCATTTGTGGTAGTGGAAATGGTATAAGTATGACCGTTAATAAACATCAGGGAATTCGTGCTGCTCTTTGCTGGAATACTGAAATTGTGGCTTTGGCGCGTCAGCATAATAATGCAAATGTTTTGTCCTTACCTGCCCGTTTTATTTCTGAGAAAGATGCAATCAAAATGGTGGAAGTGTTTTTCTCAACTGATTTTGAAGGTGGTCGTCATCTAACTCGGATTGAAAAAATACCAATGTGTTGATTTTTTGAGTAAAGAACCAAGAGCCAAGATTAAAGAACCAAGAGCAAAGAGACAAAAGATCAAGACAACTAGGATTTAACTACAATAAAATGCAAAGAACTGAAATATCAAAGTACGGAGAGTTTGGGCTAATCAAACATTTAACCGAGAAGTTTAAAATTTCTAATGAATCAACATTATATGGTGTCGGCGATGATGCTGCTGTACTTGATTATAAAGAAAAACAAGTTTTGGTAACTACCGATCTGTTACTTGAAGGTGTCCATTTTGATTTGGTATATGTTCCCCTTAAGCATTTAGGATATAAAGCAGCTGTGGTTAATTTTTCAGATATATATGCAATGAATGGTCAACCCAAGCAAATTACTGTTTCTTTGGGTGTTTCCAAACGTTTTGCTGTGGAAGATCTGGAAGAATTGTATGCCGGCATAGCTTTAGCATGTGAAACTTATGGAGTTGATTTGGTTGGAGGCGATACTTCGGCTTCACTAACTGGTTTAACAATTAGCATTACTTGTATTGGTGAAGCCGAAAAAGAAAAAATTGTGTATAGAAACGGGGCAAAACTTAATGATTTGATTTGTGTCTCTGGCGATTTAGGTTCGGCTTACATGGGTTTGCAATTGTTGGAGCGTGAAAAAATAGTTTTTTCGGCTAATAGTGAAGCTCAACCTGACTTTGAGGGTATGGACTACATTTTAAAGCGTCAATTGAAACCTGAGGCTCGTAAAGACGTAATTCAGGCTTTAAAAGAGAAGGGAATTGTTCCTACAGCCATGATGGATATTTCGGATGGTTTATCTTCAGAGTTAATTCATATTTGTACACAAAGCAATGTAGGTTGTAGAATTTATGAAGATAAAATTCCTATCAATTATCAGGCAGTAGTTATGGCTGATGAATTAAATATGAGCATAGTAACTGCAGCATTGAATGGTGGTGAGGATTATGAATTGGTTTTTACTGTGTCAATGGCTGATTATGAAAAGATTATAACAGTAGAAGGTGTTGGAATTGTTGGAAATATTACAAAACCCGAATTTGGACTTCAGTTAATTGGTAGAGAAGGAGAGGAGTTGGAAATGAAAGCTCAAGGGTGGAATTCGTTGAAATAATTGATTTTAGAAAAAAAAGAAAAAGATTAGACCCCAAAGAGTCTAATCTTTTTCTATTTGAATTAATATGATACTTCTAAATAATGCGAAAGGTAGTGAACCTCACGGTCGACTACCAATCTTTTTGTTAACCTTAAATCTAATACTATGAAAAAATCACGATGCAAAGATACGGCGTGTTTTTTATTTATACAATAGTTGTCGAATATATTTGCGTTAAAAATGTGTTATATAACATATATTTAGATGTTAAACCTCAGTTTTGCCATATATTTAAGAAATATTTGTAATTGGATGACCAATTTACTCCTTAATTTCTACAACTTCGTATCCAATATTGTCAACAGAAGCTTTAATAATTTCGTTACTTACTTCTTTTGAAAGTAAAAGTTTAGCTGAGTTTGATTCCAAATCCACTTTTGCTTCAACTCCATCTAGGCTATTTAACACTTTTTCTACTCGTGCAGAACAATGACCGCAACTCATTCCTTTAATTAATAATGTTTTTTCTGACATAATTTCATTTGGGTTTTTTAATTTCTGAATAATTTCAGGATTGTTTTTGGTAATATATAAATTTTCTGATACATTTTTTTTACTAGTAACGGACTTAAAATTCATTATCCGTAAAGCATTTAATACCACGCTTATTGAGCTAAAACTCATAGCCGCTGCAGCAAACATAGGGTTAAGTTTCCAACCCAACATACTATAAAAAACTCCTGCAGCCAAAGGTATTCCAATTATATTATAGAAAAAAGCCCAAAACAAGTTTTGTTTTATATTGGTAATCACTATTTTACTCAGACTAAGTGTATTAACCACATCCATTAAATCATTGTTAATTAATATTACATCTGCCGACTCAATGGCGATATCAGAACCGGCACCAATTGCAATACCTAAATTTGCACGCATAAGAGCAGGTGCGTCGTTTATTCCATCACCTACCATGACTACTATGTTTCCTTCGGATTGTAGTTTAATTATTGCTTTATCTTTATCTTGAGGAAGCACTTCGGCTATTAATGTAGAAATACCTAATTGATGTTGAATAGCTGCAGCAGTTTTAGCATTATCGCCGGTTAACATTACCACGTTTATTCCCATTGATATCAACTCATTAACTGCATCTTTACTTGTAGGTTTTAAAATATCTGCAACAGCAATGATTCCAAGAATTTCTTTTTCATTGGCTATATAAAGAGGCGTATTGCCACTGTTGGCTAATTTGTCAGCAATAATTTCAAATTCAACTAAATGTATTTTTCTATTTAGCATAAAATTTAAATTTCCTGCAATATATACTTTTCCATTCAACTCGCCTTGAATTCCAAGACCTGGAGAGGCTTGAAAATTTGTAACATCCAAAAGCTTTAATGAGCGTTTTTCTGCTTCTATTAAAATTGCTTCTGCCAATGGATGTTCCGATTTTTTTTCAATCGATGCCGCAATTTGAAGGAGTTCATTTTCATTAATTGTTTTTGAGGTGTAAATATCTGTAATAATGGGTTTTCCTTCGGTTAACGTTCCTGTCTTGTCCAGCACAACTGTGTTAATTTTGTGAGCTGTTTCGAGAGATTCTGCTGTTTTAATTAAAATACCATGATCAGCCCCTTTGCCCATTCCTACCATAATAGCCACCGGAGTAGCTAAACCAAGTGCACATGGACATGAAATAACCAATACAGCTATTCCGATTGATAAAGCAAAATCGAATGGATACCCCAGTAATAACCACACTATTGTTGAAACTATTGATAATCCAATTACAACCGGAACAAAAATTGAACTTATTTTATCAGCAAGTTTTGAAATAGGAGCTTTGGACGATGATGCTTCCTCTACCAGATTTATAATTTGCGAAAGTGTTGTATCTTTTCCAACTTTTGTGGCATTTAAAGTAAAATATCCTGATTTATTGATGCATGCAGAAAATATTTTATCTCCTTTTTGTTTGAAAACAGGCATACTTTCACCTGTAAGAGCTGATTCATCAACTGATGAACTTCCACTTTCAACAATACCGTCAACCGGAACACTTTGTCCGGGTTTTACAATAACAATATCGCCAACAATTACATCTTCAATACTAATCTCTATTTCAATGTTTTCACGGAGGACTAAAGCTGTACTAGGGATTAATTTTATGAGTCTGGTTATGGCATCAGAGGTTCGGCTTTTCGATTTTGCTTCAAGATACTTACCTAGTGTAATTAGTGTGAGAATAGTAGCTCCAGATTCAAAATATATATCATTTGTGAATTGAATAACTGTTTCAATATCATCATGTCCCAATGCAAATCCAATGCGGTAAATTGCATAAATTCCATAAAGTATTGCTGCAGATGAACCAATTGCAATTAGAGAATCCATATTTGGTGCACCCTTGAAAAGAGTTTTAAAACCAGTTGTAAAGTATTTTTTATTTACATAAACTATGGGCAATGTTAGTAAAAACTGTGTAAATGCAAAAGCTAAAGCGTTTTGACTCCCGTGTAGATAATGTGGAAGTGGAAGTCTAAACATGTGTCCCATCGAAATATAAAGTAATGGAACTAAAAATGCTAATGAAATCCACCAACGAAACATCATTTGTTTCATCTCGTTATTTACAAGACTGGAGTTTGATATTTTATCGTCTTTTGTAGATTTTGTATGTGCTTCATAACCAGCATTTTTTACTGATAGTTCAATTTTATTACTATCAAGCGTTTTTTCATCGTAACTTACAGTCATACTGTTAGTTAGTAAGTTTACTTGAACAAGTTTTATTCCGGACAATTTACTAACACTTTTTTCGACATGCGTAACACAGGCCGAGCAAGTCATTCCTTTAACTTCAAATTTTTCTGTTTTCATGCCAAGTTATTAAGTGCTTAAAAAACAATTTACAATCTATTAAGTTCAATATTACATGCCGATATATTACTTTAGCAAAGATATTAAAGATAGTGGAAAATTATATTGAATTTTTTTTAAAATATTTGTTTATATTTTTTTTGTCAAGTTATATTTTATATTTTTGTATATCAATTATTTATACAATATTCCAAAGTGTTTTCTAACGATATTATTGTGTTTTGAGTGAAAATTATAAATTATTTTACCTGTATTAAATCCAAATCAGCAAATCAATTCGTCTAATTTGAAAACAAGTATTATTTTTATCAACTCAAAAAAATTAAACATTATGAAACGAATTGTATTTTTATTTTTTACACTTGCATTTTTTACAGGACTTTATGCTAAACCAGAGGTAAAGAAAATGGATAGTATTGTTAAACAAGAGATTAAAATTATCAAAAATGATCCAAATTTCTCAGTTAAAGACTCCATTTTATATCAGAAATTATCAGCCGAACAATTGATTGATTTAAGAAGAGAAGAGAATAGATTGGAATTGCAACGCATTGAAGCGGCTAACAGAAATGATATGCCACTAAATGGATTTGGAATTGTTATGATTGTTTTAATGCCATTTTTATTGATATTTTCTTTGGCATTGATTATTACAAAAACGAGAACTAAAGAATCATTACGTCGTTACGATTTATACAACAAGTCCTTAGAGATGGGACAAACAATCCCTGAACATTTTTTTGATATTCCAAAAAAACAATCTGACAAAATTTCAAATCTCAAAAAAGGAATTATTTGGTTAGCTATTGGTTTAGCATTAGTTGTTTATTTTATAATTATAGTAGAATACGAACCATTAATTTTAGGTATTCTTCCTACTTTTGTTGGGTCAGGTTATTTATTGGTTCATTTTTTGGAAAAACCAAAGTCAAACGATGAACAAGACAGATGATTTGCGCTGGATAGCACAAGTTACTCTTTTTGGCGATAACAGGGGATTCGACAAATTAACCCAAAAATATCAATCGTCCATACGAAGGTTTTTTCTGAACCTGACTATGGGCGATGTGCCTTTGAGCGACGATTTGGCACAGGAAACTTTTATTAAAGCCTATTTGAATTTGAAATCGTTTCAAGGGCTTTCCGGGTTTTCAACTTGGCTTTATCGTATTGCTTACAATGTTTTTTTTGATGCGACTCGCTCCAAAAAAGTTTATGAAGATATAAACGAATATGAAATAGATCAAAATCAATTTACAAAAAATGAGTTTTCGGCCGAGAAAATTGATATTTATAATGCGTTAAAAATTTTACGAAAGGAAGAAAAAACAGCTGTTTTGTTGTTTTATATGGAAGATAAAACGCATGTAGAAATAGCAAGAATTATGCAATGTCCTCTTGGAACGGTAAAAACTTATCTATTAAAAGCGAAAGAAAAATTAGGCAATTATTTAACAAAATCAGGTTATGGAACAGTATGAAACTTATGAAAAATCGATTAGAAAATTTTTAAACGAAAATAAAAATGAAATTCCTAATCAAGGATTTTCACAAAAGGTGATGAAAAACTTACCTGTGACGGATAAGCATGACTGGATTGTGTGGACATTTGCATTAATTGGTTTGTCAATTAGTGTAGGAATTGCTTTTTATACCGGATTTATTCAGAATGTAATTCAAACCGCACAACAAGCACCATTTTATTATTTTGCTGGAGCAGTTTTTTGTTTTCCTTTTATTGCATTTTTTGTGCTTTGTAAAATGCAGTTTTGCAAACTAAAGATTGTTTAAAGAAGTATTTTCAAATATTATTTTTTTACGAACCGGTTTGACTTTTTCAATTTTTAATGAATTATCAAAATGTGGTAGCATAGCTTTAAACTGACCTTTTAAAACTGTACTGTCTGATAATAAAAAATTACATGTAATTTTCTGGGAATTATCATCTTGATTTGTAACTAAGAATGAACCCGATGTAATAAACTTTAAGGTAGAATAAAGTTTATTTTTTTCAATAAAATAAACATAAGCTCCAACAGTAAATTTATTATCATCAATTTCTAATTTTTCGCCTTTATAAAATGTTAAAGGCAATGCTTTGTCAGAAACTAAATACTGTCCTTCAGGTAAAATTGTATCAGCGGGTGAGATAAAAATATCTTCGATAAACAAATACTGACCAATACCCGCCAGATTGCCGTTCTCATTAATATAAAGTGAGTCAGAAAATAAATTGAGAGTAACCACATTGTTATCTATCTTATAATCATTGTAAAAAGCACCAAAAAACTCAGCATAACCCCAGGTATAATTTGGAGAGTTATTATATTTATAAGTTGGATCCGGAGTATCTGTTTTACACGATACTAGTAGAATTAATAATAATAAATTTACAAGTGCAATTTTCATTTTTTATTATATTATTTGTCTAATAATTAAATATATAACGAGAAACTTAGTCAAATGTTGTTATTACAGTTTTAAAAATCACGATTCAAATTTCGTGATGGATACCAAGCTGCCACAAAACCCATTAATAAGACCGTTATAAAAACAAGTAAAACATCTGTAACATTGGTTACAACAGGATATGAATCAACAACATAGCCTGATCCGAGTTTTAGAAAACCTATCTTTTCTTGTGCAACACATAAAATACTACCTAGAATTATTCCACTCAGTGAACCTACAATAGCTATTAACCAACCTTCGAATAAAAATATATATCTAACAGTCAAATTATTAGCTCCAATGCTTCTTAAAGTTTCAATGTCCTGCTTTTTCTCAATTATCAACATCGAAAGCGATCCAATTACATTAAAACTTGCAATAAGCAGAATAAAACAAAGAATAAGAAATGTAATCCATTTCTCAATTTTCATTATTTTAAAAAAACTCTCTTGTTGTTCGTACCTGTTTTTTATCAGATATTTATTGCCAATTAATTTACTAATTTCAGCTTTTACAATTTCGCTATCTGCATTTTTATTTAGTTTAAGTTCTATTGCAGATACTGTATTATTTTGATATTCAAATAATTCGCGCGCCAAATTAATTGAAACTAAAACATATTGATCATCGTACTGAAGTTGTTGTACAGAAAATATTCCCGAAACAAAAGTAGCCATTTGATTAAAGCTTTTTTCAGGGCGAATCAGGTTAATATTGCTGGTTCTTTTGGGTGCATAAATGTACAAAGGGTCAATAAAATGAGCACCTAATCCCAAAATGCTTGCAACTCCAATTCCGGGTACTGCTCGCTCAAAAGCACCATCGTTAAGTTCAAATTTACCATCAAATATAATCTGATCAATTTGTGACATTTGTCTAAAACTTGGCGAAACTCCTTTAATTTTAGCCGGCATTTGTTTGTCTTTAAACCTGAGCAAGGCATTCTCCTCTACAATTTCTGTGAAAAATGCGATTGATTTTAATTTTCTTACTTGCTCAAAATCTTCGGTATCGACCTGAAAAGTTTTACCTTTCACAAGTGTGATTTTCAAATCCGGGTCGAAGTTTGAAAACATATCCGAAATTAGGTTCTCGAAACCATTGAAGACAGATAATACCACAATCAAAGCCATTGTTCCAATTGCAATTCCGGAAGCAGAAATGGCAGAGATTACATTTATAGCATTGTGCGACTTTTTTGAAAATAAATATCTGCGAGCTATCCTAAATGAAAAGGATAGTTCGTTTAATGTTATCAATGATTTTGATTGTTTCTGAATCATTAGTCGCTTTTACTAATCAAGTTCTATTACTTCACCCTCTTTAAGTGGCGAAGGGGGATCAGATTTTAATAAATTATCTATATTCTCTAAGTAATCTAATGAATCGTCAACATGAAAAAAGAGTTCTGGGACTATCCGTAATTGATTTCTGACACGTTTACCTAAATCGAATCTGATGGATTTGGTATCAGCATTCACCTGCTTGATTACACTTGTTGCTTTGTTGCTCGGAAATACACTTAAATGTGTACGAGCTATTCCCAAATCCGGACTAATGCGAACATCAGTTACTGTGATTAATGTTCCATGTAATTCACGTGCATAAAGTAAAAATATTTCTCCTAATTCCTTTTGCAACATGCGCGATATCTTTTGTTGTCTGGTTGTTTCCATTTTTTTTTGACCCCTAAGCCCTAATGGGGAATATTGAGGTGGTTTTTAAGTTATTATTTAATTTTATTTATAAGTTCGTTTGCATCCAGTTCAATTTTCGAGAATGCAAACCATTTTTTAGCTAAATCTTTAAGTGATGCTCCTATATGATAAACCGTTTCGTTATCAATTATCAAAAACCTGTCGTGCGATTTTGTAAACACTTTCACTTCAACAGGCTCATATTGAGCATTAAATTTATCAATATCCAATTGCAAATCTTTCGATATTTTTGAAGTATAAATGTTAGCTTTTACTCCTACATTTCGTTTTGACATCAAATGTAAAACACTTTCATCTATGTAATTGTCAATCAAAACAATAGATTTTTTGGCTGATTTCACTAAATCAGCAGCAAATTTCCAAGCATCAAAAATTTGTCCATCAAAGAAAATTCCCTCGTTTGGCGGAAGCGATGTTTTTATCAGTAAATCAAACTTTTGGTCGTGTTCCAAAATTTTCTTTTCAATCCTGTCTATTCTATGATTTAGTACAAATCCTTTCATCAGGTATTCCTTCAGTATGCTATTTGCCCAAATGCGGAATTGAGTTCCTCGTTTTGATTTTACTCTGTAACCTACTGAAATAATGACATCCAAATTATAAAAATCTACTTGATATACTTTACCATCTAATGCAGTTGTTGCATTTTTTGCAACAACTGAAACTTTCTCCAACTCTCCTTCTTCAAAAATGTTTCTAATGTGTCGGGATATAACAGATTTATCTCGTTCAAATAAATCGCATATTTGATTTAACGAAAGCCAAACAGTTTCATTTTCAATTCGCACCTCTAATAGAGTAGAATTTTCAGATTGATAAAGAATAATTTCACCCTGATTTTTCATCGTGAATGCTTTAAAATTATTGTTCAATAAGGTTTAAAATTACCTTTGCATCTATATTCATTTTCGAAAAAGCAAACCATTTTTTAGCCAAATCTTTAAGTGATGCTCCAATATGATAAACCGTTTCGTTGTCCAATATCAAAAATCGGTCATGCGATTTTACAAATACTTTCACTTTAATAGGCTCATATTGAGCATTAAATTTATCAATATCCAATTGCAAATCTTTCGATATTTTAGATGTATAAATGTAAGCTTTTACTCCTGCATTTCGTTTCGACATCAAATGTAAAACACTTTCATCTATGTAATTGTCAATCAAAACAATAGATTTTTTGGCTGATTTCACTAAATCAGCAGCAAATTTCCATGCATCAAAAATTTGTCCATCAAAGAAAATTCCCTCGTTTGGCGGAAGCGATGTTTATATCAGAAAATCAAACTTTTGTTCGTGTTCCAAAATTTTCTTTTCAATCCTGTCTATTCTATGATTCAGCACATAACCTTTCATCAGATATTCCTTTAAAATGCTATTTGCCCAAATACGGAATTGAGTTGCATTTTTCGAATTTACTCTGTAACCAATTGAAAGAATAGCGTCGAGGTTATAATATGATGTTTTATATAGACGTTTATCATAAGCACCCATGTGTTCCAAAATGGAACATGTGGTTGATTCTTTTAATTCCCCACTCTGAAAAATATTTTTTAAGTGTTTTGTAATTGCCGGTCGCTGTGTTCCAAATAGCTCTGCTATTTGGTTCTGTGTCAGCCAAACAGTTTCATCTTCAATCCGCACCTCTAATTGAGTAGAATTTTCGATTGATAAAGAATTATTTCTCCTTCGGTTTTCATTGACAATTCATTTACGAATTCCCAGCCATTTATCCCAATTCTTTTATCGAGAGGGGTAGGGATCAGATTTTCCACTCAAACCCATCCTTGGTATCTTTGATTTCAAAACCAAGAGCTGTTAATTCATTGCGAATTTTATCACTTGTAGCCCAATCTTTATTGCGTTTTGCATCAAGGCGCATATTGAGTAGCAAATCAATGGCACTTTTGAAAGCTTCGTTTCCGGCTGACGAATCAACTTCGGATTTTAAACCAAGAATTTGTTCAACATTTAGCGCAAAAACAGATTTTAATTCCTCTAAATCAGCTGCATTGATTGTTTCTTTTCCATCGTGAACGAGATTGATTGCTTTTAATGTGTCAAACAAATGCGAAATAACGATGGGCGTATTTAAATCGTCGTTCATAGCTTCCTCACATTTAGCTCTTAAACCAGTAGTTACTACCGAAGAAGTAGCCGAAGCAGTTAATTTTAGCAAACGGGCATAACCTTCCATCAAACGACTCAATCCTTTTTCCGAAGCTTCGAGTGCTGTACTGCTAAAATCTACCGTGCTCCGATAATGTGCCTGAAGGATAAAGAATCGCACTGTCATTGGACTGAATGCTTGTGTTAATAATGCATGGTTCCCGGTGAAAAATTCTTCCAATGTTATAAAATTACCCAACGATTTTCCCATCTTTTGTCCGTTGATGGTAATCATATTGTTGTGCATCCAGTATTTCACGCTGTTTTTTCCTAGTCCGGCTTTGTTTTGAGCTATTTCACATTCGTGGTGCGGAAACATCAAATCCATTCCACCACCGTGAATATCAAATTCTTCGCCCAAATACTTTGTTCCCATAGCCGAACATTCCATGTGCCAACCCGGAAAACCTTCGCTCCACGGTGCTTTCCAACGCATGATGTGTTCGGGTGAAGCTTTTTTCCACAAGGCAAAATCCACACTACGACGTTTTTCACTTTGTCCATCCAAATCACGTGTAGTTTCGAGCATATCGTCGATATTTCTGCCCGAAAGTATGCCGTAATTATTTGTTTCGTTGTATTTTACAACATCAAAGTATACAGAACCTTCACTTACGTAAGCAAAACCGGCATCGAGAATTTTCTGCGTAAACTCAATTTGCTCCATGATGTGTCCAGAAGCATGAGGCTCTATACTTGGTGGCAATACATTCAATGCTTCCATAGCTTTGTGGTAGCGATTTACGTAATACTGAACTACTTCCATTGGTTCCAATTGGTCGAGACGCGCTTTTTTTGCAATTTTATCTTCACCGCTATCGGCATCATTTTCGAGATGACCAACATCGGTAATATTACGCACATAACGTACTTTGTAGCCAAGGTGAATCAGATAACGAAACAAAATATCGAACGTTATTGCCGGACGAGCATGTCCTAGATGCCCATCGCCGTAAACGGTTGGTCCGCAAACGTACATGCCCACTTTGTTTTCGTGAATTGGAACGAATTGTTCCTTTTTTCGGCTTAATGTGTTGTAAATATATAATTTGTGTTCCATAAATATTTTCATCCTCAAATGAGTTGATAATTTTGATATTTTTTTGTAAATTATCATGATATTTTAAAGTGTTACTTTAAAATATCATGATAATCATAAAGTCTAATATATTAAATCATTAATTAAATAGAAGATTATCAGAGAGATATAATTAATTTCAAAATAACATTCCAGTTTCTCCTAATTTTACTTTCCCTAAATGCTTATAGGCTAATTCTGTTACTTCGCGACCTCGAGGAGTGCGTTTCATAAAACCTTCTTTAATCAGAAATGGTTCGTAAACTTCTTCTATCGTTCCGGCATCTTCGCCCAAAGCAGTGGCAATTGTTGTTAAACCTACAGGTCCTCCACGGAATTTATCAATAATGGTGTTCAATATTTTATTGTCAATTTCGTCCAATCCGTATTTGTCGATATTCAAAGCTTCAAGTGCATAACGAGCAATTTCCATGTCTATTTTACCATTGCCTTTTACCTGTGCAAAATCGCGAACACGACGAAGCAACGCATTGGCAATACGTGGTGTACCTCGGCTACGACCGCCAATTTCTACGGCTGCATCATTTTCGATTGGTACATCGAGCAAACTGGCCGAACGTTTGATAATTCCGGTAATTACCTCAATATCATAATATTCGAAATGACAATTAATGCCAAAACGCGCACGAAGCGGAGCCGTTAGCAAGCCACTACGGGTAGTAGCACCAATTAGTGTAAACGGATTCAAATCGAGTTGAATAGAACGCGCACTTGGGCCTTTATCTATCATTATATCAATACGATAATCCTCCATGGCCGAATATAAATATTCTTCCACAATAGGACTCAACCGATGTATTTCGTCGATAAAAAGCACATCGTTCGGTTCTAAGCTGGTAAGTAAACCCGCCAAATCACCAGGTTTATCCAACACAGGCCCCGATGTTATTTTAAAGCCAACATTCAATTCGTTGGCAATAATGCTCGATAGTGTTGTTTTACCAAGTCCCGGAGGTCCGTGCAACAACACGTGATCGAGTGATTCGGTACGCATACGTGCAGCCATGACAAAGATTTTCAGATTCTCGACAATTTTATTTTGTCCCTGAAAATCCGAAAAAGTCAGAGGTCGCAAAGCGTTTTCGAACTCTTTTTCGCCTTTTTGATTGTTTCGTATATCGAAATTTTCTTCCATTTTTTACGCTAAACTTTTCCAAAGTATTGAACTATGGAAAAGATGAATCTCGTTATTTTGTCAATGACCTAAATACTTCTTCCATACTTCGTTCCACAGGCTTAATAACAAGTATTTTGTTCCCAGTTTTTACTGCAAAATCAAAAATATCTCTACGCACGTCTTTGGTTGCTAGTATAATATATGTGTTATTTCCTTTTGGAATTACTGAATTTATGCTTTCTATTTCTGAAATTTCTGTTTCATTCAAAAACTCCACTTCAAACTGTAAATTATTTTCGTCGAACAGATTTATTTTTGAAATATCAGGATAATCTGCAACAATTTCACCTTTGTTTATTATCAATACACGATTACATATTGCTTTAATTTCCTGCATAATGTGTGTGCTGAAAATCACCGTTCTGTCTTTGCCCAATTCACGAATCAGGTTGCGAATTTCTTCCAACTGATTTGGATCAAGTCCGGTTGTTGGCTCATCCAATATCAGTACTTTGGGATTAGGAATGAGTGCCTGAGCCAATCCTACCCGCTGACGATATCCTTTTGAGAGTTGCCCGATTTTTTTGTGAAATTCAGGTCGCAAACCTACTTTATCAATTAGCTCATCAACCAATTTTTCTTTTCCTTCGTTAATCCCATGAGTTTCTGCTACAAAAAGCAGGTATTCTTTTACATACATTTCAGGATAAAGTGGATTTTGTTCCGGCAAATAACCTATCAATGCATTTGTTAGCAGCCTGTTATCTTTCACTTCCATACCACAAACCTGCACAGAACCTGTATTATATGACAAAGCTCCTGCAATAATTTTCATCGTGGTGGTTTTTCCGGCACCATTTGGACCGAGAAAACCCACCACTTCGCCTTCTCTAATTTCGAAACTGATATTATTCAATACAGTTTGTTCGCCGTAGTTTTTTGAAAGATTTGTTATGCTGATTGACACCCTGTAAAATTTACAATTGAAATATTTACAATTGACTATTGTAGAATGCAAAAGTACTAAATTCGTATCAGATTGGAAAACGAAAGGTCAAAGTACTTAATAAATATGGAGGTTGTTATAAAATTTATGGAAATACAGAGAATAAAATGCTGAAAATAGCAGAAAAACTTATTTTGGTAATTAAAATTTTGTGTTGTAAAAATAAATTTTCTTAGATGTTGAAAAATCTTAAATTGACACTGAAAATTCGCTATAATTTCGAACTTATTTCTTTTGCAATTTTAGCCATTTCATCAGGGCTAACTTCACACTTTTTATTTCTAAAATTCATATCTCCTTCAGTTATAATTGGGATCAAATGAATATGTGCATGAGGAACTTCTAAGCCAATAACTGTTAATCCCACTCGCTTACAGTCAACAGTTTTTTCTATTGCGATTGCTATTTTTTTAGCAAAAACAATCATTCCCGACAGAATATTGTCATCCAAATCAAAAAAATAGTCTTTTTCAATTTTGGGAACTACCAGTGTATGCCCTTTTGTAAGAGGATTTATATCCAAAAATGCAAAGAAATTCGCGTCCTCAGCTATTTTGTAACAAGGTATTTCACCGGCTATGATTTTACTGAAAATTGTTGGCATAAATTATACGTTTTTTAAAAATATATTTGAATGCTAAAACTTTGCTGTTATAGAGAAATTTCGATAACTTCAAATTCCATAACACCAGAAGGAACTGTTACAGAGGCTTTTTCGCCGATTTTTTTACCAAGTAATCCTTTAGCAATTGGAGTAGTAACTGAAAGTTTGCCTTCTTTTAAATTAGCTTCACTTTCTGATACAATCATATATGTCATAATTTGACCAGAGCTTGTGTTTTTAATTTTAACACGCGTGAGAATTTGAACTTCATTGGTGTTAATTTTCGACTCATCAATCATACGTGCAGTAGCTACAGTTTCCTTTAATAGCGAAATCTTCATTTCAAGCATTCCTTGTGCTTCTTTTGCAGCATCGTATTCGGCATTTTCCGACAAGTCGCCTTTGTCACGAGCCTCTGCAATAAGTTTAGATATAGCAGGACGTTGTACGCTTTCCAGCTCATTTAATTCCTCGACCAATTTTTTATAACCAATTGCGGTCATATAATTTACTGCCATAATTTCATTTAATTTTGAAAGGTTTAAAAATGTGTAAATAAAAAAGAATTCCGACTACATGCCGGAACTCTAGATTTGTATTTAGTAAAACATTGCAAATATACAAGCTATTTTTTAAGTAACAAACTTTTAAGTAATAATTAACAGCTAAGTATTTGTAAGTATTTATATTTCAGTATTTTTTGTTGAATATTTCAGAATAAATAAAAGCCTTTCGGGCATCGTTTAATGTGTTTAATTCAATAAAATTAGCATCTTGATTATCATCAATTAATGTTATTCTATTTTCTGTTTTTGGGGTTTCTTTGAAATTTTTTGAAACTTGTTTCTTAGCTTTTAAATCAGTAAAATTTGTCGTGTTTTCGTAACTTTTTATGAAAGTTTGTTTTTCATTTTTTATTGGCTCAATGTTTTTAATTTCAGGCTCAGGAACTTCATATTTATAATCGCCAAAAACTGAAGAGTCATCATCATCTTCTTCTGAAGGTATAGCTTGAGCTTTTTTCTTTTTAAACAAGCTGCTTAGTCCTGCTATTACAATAATTATCAGATATATATAATCACCAATGCTATCCATAAAGTTTACTTTTTTCAAAAATCAAATACAAATATACATAAAGCAATTGATATAAAAAAGTTTCTGATTTTTATTCTTAAAATAATTGACTTGCCAATTATGCAAAGTATTCAAATTTTTTTAGGCTTTGCAAATATCAGCACTTTTTTTTAAATAAACAAATTTTTCAAACTTTTTTTGATTAAATTGTTTCTGTATGAAAAAATGCACATTTTTATGTTACGGCTTTGCTCCAGAAATGGTGCTAAATTTAAACTAGAAGAAGTTTATTACTCATGAAAATAACCAAAAAACTTATATAGGTATTTAGTATATTATTACTAGCTTAACAGATAATGTTTTGTACAAACTCACTTTTCAGAGGCCTGGGGGGGACAGAATATTTTTATTTCTTTTTATTGAGTTTGTTTATCAACGCTATTGCAATTGACAAAAGAATATACCATAAAATTATTGGAGCAAATGCATCCAATTGCAACATAATTAATAGTATAATACATACAATCAGAAAAATATATTGTAACTGATTATTACCCCAGCCAAAACTTTTAAATTTTAAAGAAAACATGGGTATTTCGGCAACTAATAAACCACTAAAAATTAAGATTAAAATAATTACTAACCAATTATTCGCGATTAAAAAATCAGAAAATGAATAAGCTAAACCAATCCAAAACAGTGCATTAGCCGGTGTAGGTAAACCAATAAACGATGAACTTTGTCTTTCATCTATATTGAATTTAGCCAAACGCAAAGCTGAAAAAGTTGGAATTATCATACCTGCAAAATTTACCCACAAAGGCAAACCACTTTGACTTAATAACGAAAAAGCAACAACTCCGGGTGCAAGTCCAAAACTTATTACATCGGCCAATGAATCCATTTCTTTGCCCATGGGCGAGTATGCATTTAGTAAACGTGCTGCAAAGCCATCGAAAAAGTCAAAAACTGCAGCTATAATAACCAATAACATTACAATAGGATAATTTCCCTGAAATGCATAATAAACTGCTATACTTCCTGCAAATAAATTAAGGCAAGTAATAAAATTTGGAATATGTTTTTTCATAATAATAAAATATGTAACTCCTAACAAATTAAAACGTTAGCTAGTGGATTCTTATCTTTGTTTTCCCTTAAGGGGATTAAGGGGTTTTATTCTTTATTTTTTGAGTCAATCAAAATTGTTACAGGTCCATTATTGACTATTGTTACTATCATATCGGCGGCAAAAATGCCGGTTTTCACCTGCTTACAAAGTTTTTCTGAAACTGTTTTACAAAAGTGCTCGTATAGAGGAATGGCAATTTCATGTTTAGCTGCTTTGATATACGAAGGTCGATTCCCTTTTTTAGTCATGGCATGAAGTGTAAACTGGCTCACTATCAGCACTTCTCCTTTTATTTCAGTTATAGAGCGATTCATAACCCCATTTTCATCGTCAAAGATACGTAATCCAATGAGTTTTCCTGCTAACCATTCACTATCTTCTTGATTATCCAACTCTTCAATGCCAAGTAAAACCATTAATCCAACACCAATCTTAGATGTATTTAAACCATCTATTTTTACTGATGCTTCGTTTACTCTTTGAATAACAACTCTCATAAACAACACCGAATTACATGTTTATTAATTCCTCTTTTAAATTTTTTGGTAAACCTGCCACCACTAAATTGTATGAATGTTGAATCAGTTCACACAGTAAATCTCTTGAAATTGAAGGATCAATGATAACCGAGTTCCAATGTTTTTTATTGAAATGATAGGCTGGAACTATACATGAAAACTCCTCACGAAGAGCTATGGCTTTTTCCGGGTCGCATTTAAGTGCAATCTGAGTCTCAGGATTGTCTAAAGGTATAAGTGCGAACATTTTATTTTGCACTTTTAATACAAGACTGAATTCATCAAAAGGAAAACTTTCAGTTGCACCTTTTAAATTCAGGCAGTACTCACGAAGTTCTTCGATATTCATTATTATATTTACAATTTACGATTGGAGTTCCAAAATTTTTAAAATAACAGGTATTTACGATAAAATAGTTCAACGAATTCAATCTTTTACAGCTTGATATAAATTTTCTTTTTATAAAGTATATGTCCAATAAACCAATTGATAGTAACAAAACAAAGTGCAAATACCAACGAACCTAAATACTCTCCAAATACGGGAGATAACCATTGGTTGTAAATAAATGTTTTTGTCGACATCCAGTCATTGTTATATGTAAAGCCGATATTACTCATTAAAACACTTAATATTCCGGCCATAACAAAAATAAACATTGGATTTACACCAAACGATTCAAAAAACACACTCCAGTTTTTTTTGTGTTTAATATCTATTATCCAAATAAGTAAACCAAGAAGTAGGGATGCCAAACCACAAGTAGCCAACACAAAACTTGTACTCCAGATTTTTTTGTTAATTGGGAAACCATAATCTATTAAGAAACCAAGGAATAGAATAATAGTTCCAAAAATAAATAATTTCTGAATTTTTTCACCCAAATCTTTTGTTTCTGAAATCAGTTTTCCAGCCCAAACTCCTAATAAAACATGTGCAATAGAAGGAATTGTACTGAATAAACCTTCAGGATCGAACAATACCGATGAGCCATCGGGTAAATGATCGGTGTACATGTGCGATGCACCTAAAACTGCTTTGTCAATTATTGTTATTATATTATGGCTATCCTCCAAATAACTGCCTGTAATAGCCATTATTAACCAATAAAACACTAACAATATGGCAATTAGCCAGGGAGTTCGTTTTGGTTTAAAAATTAAAACAAGCATTGAGCCAAAAAACGAAACCAGAGCTAATCTTTGTAATACGCCAAGTATTCGTAAGTTTTCAAAATTAGAAGCTGCTTGTACAATTTTTTCAAAAATTGGAATTTCTTCTGTGCGCAATCCATTCAATCCTCTACAAAACAGTCCAAACCAGCCTAAAGCCAACCCGATTAGAAACAATAACACAGATCGGCGGAGAAGTTTAGTAAATGTTTTTGTGGATAAATTAAAATCGAATTTATTATAAGATAAGTACATGGAAACACCCATAATAAACATAAAGAATGGAAATACTAAATCGGTAGGTGTCAATCCATTCCATTGAGCATGAGCAAGTGGAGCATAAATTTTACCCCAACTGCCAGGGTTATTAACTAAAATCATTCCGGCTATGGTTATGCCGCGAAGTACATCGAGAGACAATAAACGTGATGAAGAAGTTTTAATTTTTTGAGTCATTAGATTATAGTTTAAAATCAGGGCACAAACTTACATAAATTGTTTCAAACCATCGACAATTTAAGTAAAATTTCCCAAAAATCATAGAATTTTACAAGCCTATTTGTTTAAGCGGGGTTTCTATAATTACCAAAATCACTCAATTACTAATTTTGCACCTTCACAAAATCTACTTTATCAACTCATTCTTTCCAAAATCATAAAATGTTTTTCGCATCAAGTCGGCTAAATACAATTGGTAATTTATATAAGAACGAAGATGAGATATATATGCTGTATTCAATCGATTGCGTTCTAAAGCAAGCCCCTGACTATCGATATCGCCATCGGAGAAACGTTGACGCGTTATAGCAAAACTTTTTTCTGCAACAAGCACATTTTTTTCAAGTAATTGAAGGCGCTTCAAACTACTGTTCAAATCGGCAACTAAGTTTCGAACTTCGCGTTCTATGCTTCGATGAACTTCTTCTTTGCGAAGTTCATTTTGTTTCAATCGCGCTTTAGCTGCATTTACCAAAGCTTTATTCTCACCAAAATCAAGAATAGGAATCGTTACGGTAAACCCCATTCCATAGTTTTGAGGACGGTTAATAAAATTATCATAGGAATTTTTGACCGCTGTCGTAATTTTTGTATCAATATTCTGGCTACTTACTCCTACCTTTTCGTAATATGCTGTCAGGTCACCTTTAATCATTCCTTCAGCTTTTTGGCGTCTGATATTGATTTTATTAAGTTCAATTTGTATCTTTTGTTCTTTTATTTCTAATCTGTTTTCGTGGGCATATTGCACTGCTTTTTCAGGATCTACAATTACAATATCGTATTTGAACTCACTACTTAATAAAATACTGTCGGTAAATTGTATTCCAATCAGTTCTTTGAATTCATTGATTGATGAACTTTGGTCAACATTTGCCAAATCGTAATTATTCTGTGCTTCGGCCAAATCCACCTCCATTTGCAAAGCATCTACTTCGCGTATTAACCCGGCTTTAAACTTATTTTGAGCAATTTCATGTGCCTCCTTTTGCCTTTCAAGATTCATAAGAGCAATTTCAGCACCTTTTTGTACTGAAAGTAAATTATAAAATGAATTACTCACCCTATAAATTAAATTCAATTCCTCCCTTTTCAATTCTTTTTTCGAACGTTCGTATGCTAGATTTGCTTGTTTCAGAGTAGATTTTATAGAATTATAACCATAAAACGCATCAATTGGTTGCACAAATCCAAATCGGGTATTAAGGTAAGTCGAACGGTTATCTTTATTGAAATCATCATAATTTGATAATCCCGATCTTACATACACGTAACCATCTGTGGGAAGCGGCTGATTGATGTTAACATTACCTTGGTAGTTCAATTGTTTGACGGGATAATATGAAATACCTGTGCTGTCTTCGAACTGGCGAACAGTTTCGGTATATTGTGGCGAAACAAAGTTCAGATTGATATGAGTTTTGAGTTTACTAGTTGCCGATTTAAGATTGTACTCTGCAATTTTAAGATCTTGCACCAAACTTAACATGCTAAAACTTTTCTCTTTTGCAATATCAATACTTTTTTTCAAATCGAGAATATATGTTTCAGAGCTTAAAGGAAGGTAGTGAAAAAGCGCAACCAAGCATAAAATAGTTATTTTTTTCATGTCACAATATCTTATTTGTTTAAATTTGCTATGGGTTTAGAAATTAAAATTTGTTTCTCGATTGTATTCAGTTTGTCGGAGTGAATTAGTCCATCTTTAATAAAAATGGTGCGATGTGCATGGTCGGCAATTTCCTGCTCATGCGTAATCACTATTATTGTGTTACCTTCTTTGTGTAGCTCTTCGAACAAGATCATGATTTCTTCTCCGGTTTTAGAGTCGAGGGCACCAGTGGGTTCATCGGCCAATAAAATTCCGGGTTTTGATACTAAAGCCCTTGCAATAGCAACTCTTTGTTTTTGGCCTCCGCTTAACTCGCTGGATTTATGATGAATACGATCGGCCAATCCAACTTTATTTAAGGATTCAAGTGCCCTTTCTCTTCGTTCAGCAGCTTTAATTCCTGCATATATTAATGGAAGTTCTACATTTTGAAGTGCATTAAGGCGTGGTAGTAAATTGAAATTCTGAAAAATAAAACCAATTTCCTTGTTACGCATAGCCGACAATGCATCATCGTTCAAACTGCTAACATCAATTTTATTAAATAGGTATTGTCCACTTGTGGGCGTATCCAAACAACCAATAATATTCATCAATGTGGATTTTCCAGATCCGGATGGACCCATAATTGCCAAGTATTCATTTTTCCTGATTTGAAGGTTAATGTCTATTAAAGCAGGAACTTCTATGTCGCCCATTACATAGTTTTTCGACATATTTTTTATTTCTATTAATGAATGAACCTCAGCAACGATTGAATTTATTAAGTCAAATTGCGATGAATTAGTGAGAATATTGTTTTGTATGTTTTTTCCTGTTTTATTCATTTCCAAATTTTTGATTGTCTGAACTAATTTTGAAATTCATTTTTATAGCCATCGTTCTATTTATTCGTATCGTATCGAATCAATAGGTTTCAGATTCGCTGCATTTTTTGCAGGCAAATAGCCAAAGCAAATACCTACCAATACTGAGAACCCAAAAGCAATAAACACAGAGTACATCCGCAAATAGATTTCAACATCAGTAAAGGCAGAAACACTTAATGACAAAGTAACTCCCAGAATCACACCAATTATACCTCCGGTAATGCTTATGGCAACTGCTTCAGAAACAAACTGACTCATAATATCGGCTTTTCGAGCTCCTATTGCCCTTCGAATACCAATTTCGCGGGTACGTTCCATGACTGTTGCCAACATGATATTCATAATTCCAATGCCACCCACCAATAAAGAAATTGCAGCAATAGCTCCCAGCAAAAAATTGTAAATTTCTTTTTCTTTTTCTTCCTGACGGAGCAATTCATAAGGAATAACAATATTATAATCAGTATTATTGAAATGGTGACGTTGTAGAATGGCATCAATCAAACCAGAAGCTTCCATTAATCTATTTGAATTATCAATTTCAACAGTAATTTGTTGTATTACGCTTTCCAGCACTTTTTCGTGAGTAAAACGTTTAAGAAATGTGCTTAAAGGAACATATACATCAGTATTCAAATCTCTTGCTGCTAACTCACCAACTGTTTCAGTAAAAAGTGTTTTTGATTTTAATACTCCAACTACTTCTAACCATTGATCCTCAATTTTTACCATCTTACCTAACGGATCTTCGTTACGAAATAAGTTACCTGCTACACTAGCACCCAAAACACAAACTTTCAAGCTCCGTTTATAATGGTCATCTGTAATAAAATCACCTTTTTCTGCTTTAAAGTTTAACATTTCAATAAATTCGGGAGTTATTCCAATTATTGTCGATTTAGTCGATTTATCGGTGTATTTCACTTCTGTACTAATTTCGGCTTGCGGAGCGGTACGCAATACACCCGGAACAATTTCTTTAATTACCAGAGCATCCTGAATGGATAAACCTTGTGAAAATTTAGCACGCGTTTCTTCCAATTCTTCATCAGATAATTTTTTTTCACGAATAATGATGTTATTCACTCCTAAATCCTGATATTTTGCGATAGCCGAACGCTTTGCACCTTCGCCAATCGAAAGCATGGTGATAACCGAAGCTACGCCAAAAATAATTCCCAGCATGGTAAGGAACGACCGGAACTTATGATCAATCAGTCCTCTAAGAGCTAATCGGATGTTTTCTTTATATTGCATAATGCATCTTGTTAATTAAATTCACAACTCACAGTCATACCTGGCTTTAATCTTTCATCGGGCTTTAGAATACTTACCTCAACATCAAAAACTTTTTGGCGCGATTTGTTGTCTTTTGGATGACAGAGTTTTCCGATGTATTGTACTTTTCCCTCAAAACTTACTTTTGGCAAAGCGTCCAGTCTGACCAATACTTTTTGACCCTGTTTTATTTTCAAAAAATCATTTTCGCTTATAAAAGTAATCACTTTCATCCATTTCAAATCCGGGACATTTCCTAAATTATTACCTTGATAAATATCATCACCCACTTTTATCATTTCGCGGGTTTGTCTATTAATACCTATCTGAAAAATTCCTGAAATTGGCGTTCTTATCGTAAGTTTAGGTAAAATATCGTAAGCGTTTTTTATCTCATCTTTTAATAACTTCACCCTTATTTTCTCAATTTTCATTTCATAATCATCAATAGTTTTATTTAACACCAATTGACGCTTTACTTTTGCAAGTTCAATTTTAGCTTGGTCAAATTCGAGAGATTTTATTTTTCGGATTCTATCCGATTCGAATCGTGAGGATTCGAGTTCTAATTTTTTCAAATCAAAGGAAGCGAGTTCGTTTTTTAGTTTAGAATCTAAATCCTGAATTTTATTATCTAAATTTACTTGAAGTTTTTCGAAAACAGCCATTTGTGTTTCCAACTGACTTTCACGTTCTATAATGTATTTTTTAATTTCAGTTGCATCTAATTGAATAATTGAATCACCTGCTTTAACTATTGACCCATGTTTTAACAATCCTATTACTTTCATTTGATGCCATAACATACCATAGCGGGGCATAATAAATGACCTTGAATCTATCGCAGCTAGTTCGCCTGTTTCAACAATTTTTCGGTACTGGTGTTTGTTTGTTATGTCAGCTTGATCAGCATTTTTACAACAGGAAAATTGAAAAACAACTCCAGATGAAACCATTAGTAATATAAGCCTTTTTATCCCTTTCATAGGTTTTTACTTATTATTTTAATATTAGCCGTATTGAGTCCGCAAAAATATCCGATTTTAAGAGACAAAAGGGAAAAAACATCGATATAAACGATTCTTTTTGTTTGAATAGATGTTTACAGTGTAGTTTCATTTTATTTCTGCTTTGAGTTTTCAGTATCAATTTCGTTTTTTTGCTTACCATCTTTTTTAGACTCTTCTTTAAATGGGTCAGCCAATGCAATTTTATCATTTTCGGATAAACCTTTGGTGATAATAATATAGTCTGCATTGCTTGCACCTGTTTCAACTTTAATTTTTTCAAATCCTTTCGTTGTTTTCTTAAAGACGTAATTGTTAGCTCCTTCGGAATGAAGCGCATCCAATTGAATGGAAAGGGCATTTTTAATAGTACCAACGATAATCCTACAACTTACTGACAAACCAGGAAGTAATTTTTCGTTTGTTTCATTAATCTGTATTTCTACCGGAAAAACTTTAATTTTTGATTTATTGTCTTTATTAATAGCCAAATTGGCTACTGATGTAACTTGTCCGGTATAAACACTATCCGAAAAAGCATCAGGTTTAATTTCTACTTTCAATCCTTTTTTTATTTTTGATATGTCAACTTCGTTAATTTTCACCATAGCTCTCAGTGCCGATAAATCTGGTAATTGTATTAATGGAAATCCAGCCCAACATTGATCTCCAACTTGAAATTTATTACCACTACTCCAGCTTTTGTTAATTATAGCAATTCCCGATGAAGGCGACAGCAAATACATTTTTGAAAGTGTATTATTCGCTTCTTCGAGTCGGGCAATATCCTGATTAATGGATAAGTTTTTTTGTTTTATATCTTCTTTGTGTATTTTTATTCTGTTTTCAATTTGTTCTTTTGCTCTTTCTAAGGCAATGTTAGCTTTTTCAAGATTCAATTGTATCTCTTTTTTCTTTATATTAGCTTCGTATCCTGCCGATTCGAGCCGTATTTTTGAAATTTCCTGCGATATGCGAGTAACTTCCAAGTCGGACTTTAATTCTTCCATATCCGATTGCTGCTGTGCAATCATTTTTTGAAGTTCAGCTTTGTTCATTCCTAATCTACCTTCAGCTTCAACCACACCTTTTTTTACTTCCGATTGGTCAAATACAATCAAAGTATCTCCAGTTTTTACTTCCATTCCATCTTTTACGATTTGTGTTATTTTTAAATTCCCGTATCTCCACGAAATGTTGGGCGCCGATACATTGGTCGATTTCACGGCTTCAATTTCTCCTTCTTCAAAAATTTCTAAATAAAAAGTCCCTTTAATCACTTTTGCCATTGGAACTTCTTTAACTTTTTCTCGTTTACAGGCTCCGAATGCGAGTAAAAGCATAACTATCAAACCCAGTTTGTTAAGATTTATCCAATTTATTTTTTTCATGTATGTTGATTTCATGTTTTTAGTTTTGTAATATATGAAGTAAAAAATGTTGCACATCAAAGTGTTATTTAAAGTCTAGTTTTTGATGTTATTGTACATTTTTAATACCGACTTGGGTAAAAGTACTCTTTTATAAATCCGTTCAGAGCTTGGTTTACTAAAAGCTATAACTTCATTTCGTCTCAATCCGGCCACTACAACTGCATTTTTCTGTGATGTATTGCCAGTAATTATTTGTCGTATTTCAAATTTATCTTGTTTTTTTACATAAACCACTTTCATGGAGTCTTCTTCAAAAATGGTAATTTGTGGTATCACAATGGTATCGTTAATTCGCTTTAATATAACATGGCAGGTTGCAGACAAGCCTGGCCCTGGTAGTTTGTTGGCTTTGTCAATACTCGCTTCAATTTCAAAAACTTTGATTTTAGAGTTTTTTTTAATCGGTTTTCCAATCGATGCTTTAGTTAGTATTATGCCCCAGGCTTTATTCTCGGGTAAGGCATCAAAACTGTAAATGACAGAATCGTTTTTATTTATACGTTTGTAATTACCTTCCGAAGCTAAAATTTTCACTTTCATTTTAGTCAAATCGGGTATATAACCTATTGGCATTAGCTCCCAAACAGGATCGCCCACCTGATTCTTATTATCTGTTATCCAATTTGTGGCTCTGGTAAATAAACCTGCACGAGGAGCTTTTATTGTAAGAGCATCCAACATGCTCTTCAACTTTTGTGCTCGATTAGTTTGATTTTGTATCATAAAATCCCATCTTCTTATTTCCGATTGGTTTATTATGGCCAAATTCTTAAGTTTTTTCTCAAGTTTACTTTTTTCTATTGCCACTTTTTGTAACTCAAGTTCCTTTAATCTTTTTTGTTTGTCCGAAAGATATTGCAATTGTAAAGAATCTAAATTGGCAATTTGCGAAGCTGCTACATTATTTTTTACCTGTGCTTCGAGCAGTGCATATTGCCATGCTATATTAGCCTCACTTTTTGCTAATGAACCTTGAGCTGTTTCTAATTTTACCAACGATTCGTTATATCTCTTTTGCAATTCGGCATCTTCTAATATACAAACCACATCGCTGTCCTTCACATACGTACCATCTTCAATAAGGTATTGAATTACACCATTTACTTCATCAGGGCAACCAATTGTTGTTGTATTTACAGGTTCCACAAAACCTTCTAAAACAAGAATGTCTTCGAATCTGGAATTAGTTATTTTAAAGGTTGAAACTTCTTTTTTTTCTTTTTTACTACACGAAAAAATAGAAATTAGCATGAGAGTACTTACTAGGAGTAGATTGAGTTTTGACACAGAATGGATTTAGAGTATTGATTATGCAAATTAACGTAAATTATTTTGCATTATTGCTACGTAGTTAATGTAATTCTATTTTATTTATGATAATAAAACAGTCAGTTAAATTTTCAAATTTGTATTGAATGCAATTTTATTGTTAGGTTATTGGTACAGCAGCGACCAAAACATGCATATTATATATTATCTATATCTTTTCCCAATTTGTCTATTTCGGAAGGTTTTGCAACATTTTTCTTAATTATTTCGCCATTCTCATTTATAAGTATGTACCAAAGGATTGACAATAAGCTATTTGGATTTAGAAATATAAATTTATTTGCGTTGTGAAGTAGATTAATAACAACTTTGTATTTAGCTTCATTTTCAATAACCATTTTGTTCGAGATTTGACCTTGCAATGCAATTGAGACAAATACCGGTTTATCTGTATTAATCTTGAATTGAAAGTTACTTAATGAATCTGTCTTTGTTGAATCTTTAAAACCGCCATAGCAACAGCCATTAATGGGAACTGAATATTCGTTGTAGGATTATTTCCTGAAACATTTCCTCTTTTTGTTGTTGCACTTTTGATATTCAGCGAGTAAAGAATAAAAATAATGATTAAAGAGCTTAATTTTCTATCCATAATTTATATCATTTGATGTTTTTGGCTTAAACCAACTAAAACGTCTACTAGCCAATGTCCTATAGTCGTGTATTTTGTGCATGAAGCTTTTATACTTGTCAACATAGTTCTAATATTACAAAATATTTTTTTTAATTATGATATCTAATTTAATATTCATTCGTTATTTGTAAACTTTTCCAGTTTTTATTTTTGTTACCAAATAGGCAGGGACAAAGATATTTTTGAAAATATAATGTCCTTTTCCATTACTCATAATCTCTGAATTATCTGTCACATTTTCAACAATATCAATCCGTTTAATTTCAGGGTTTATTAATGGAAACACCATAGTGATGTTAACCATTTTATTCCTTTTGTTGGTTATAATTATTGTTTTGCTCAGTGGTAGTCCATCTTCCAATCTCCGGATTAAATATTTATCATTCGATTCAATATCATTAATTTCGAAACCTTTATCAAATCTTACCCAATAATTGTCGCTTAATACAGGAACTAAAAGTTTTACCTTCGTTTCGTTAGCTGATAAATCATTCTCAATTCTATCAATTATTATTTTGTTAGAAAATGGCACATCAAATGCCTTTACTTGACTATCGCTTGCCCTAAAAGCCTCATTCCAGATTTTCCCATCGCGTTTCTTTATTAATTCTTCCTTTGTTGGTTCAGTTGTTGTATTTGGAGCTAAACTGTTCGATTCCACAATTGTGTACTTTTTCTGTCTAATAAGTGGCCAAATCAAATTATCATTCCTCACTTGACTCATTAATTTAAAATAATTATCAAGCTTAACTTTTGCCGATTTCTCAAATTTCAATTTGTTCATTTCAGCTTTCACTGTTAAAAAATTAATAGAACTTTTTATCAATGTCGTTTTGGTAATAGTATTCATATATTCATCAGAGAGGTCATTTTTATCGTAGTTTTTCTTTGGACTAAACAACATATTTAATGAGTTTAATATTGAAGGTAATCTACTTCTATAAAATTCTTTATCGTCACTTTCGGCTAATTTATCTAACATGATACTTGCTAATCCTAATCCTTCTGATAGAGTTTGAATGAGTTTGTCGGTTACTTCGTCCATTTCTTTAGTAATAGCAATCATTTTGTTTCCTACTTTAATTGAATCTTTTATTTCGGATTTTGGCTTTTCTACTTTGCTCTTTGTCTTTAATATTGAGTCATTTACAGTAGTAGGTTTATTACTCGAAACTATGGGATATTTACCCGTTGTCACTAATATTGAATTATTTACATTGCTGATTAATTCATTTTTTTTCTCTTCTCTATTTTGACTAACTTCTTTTACAATGTATTCGGTTTTTTGTTTCCCAATGCTAAATGATAGACTGCCAAAAATCATCAAGAGGAAGAAAGGAAGTAAAATGCCTCTCAAACTATTAAGTCTTACCTTTTGATTATTTTTCATGGTTATAAATCGTTTCTTGGTAAACGAATTATTAAAACCATTTGCCAAAAACGAACTTTGGCCCATCACTTCTTCGAGGATAAGTGTTTGGTAAGTGTAAATTTCTTGTCCATCTTCCAGTACGCTCTTGTCGGCCTGAAATTCGCACACACTGCGCAATTCCTTACGCACCCACCAAAGCAGTGGATTGAACCAAAACAATCGCGTTGTAAATTCAATAATAAAAACATCAATATAGTGGCGGTGCTTTATGTGCCAACTTTCGTGCTTCAGAATTAGTTCCTGTTTTTTCCCTTTCAGACTTTCGTTTATGAAAATTGTTTTATAAAATGAAAACGGCGTTGGGATAGTCGAGTTTGTTACAACTTCAAAGTCATTGTATTTTGAAATTTTTCCGACTTTTCGAATTTTCAGTAGTTTAATGCATTGCCAAATTGCCGGAACTAACAACATAATTGCAATTATTGCAAAGCATAATACAATCATATTAATGATTGATAATCTGCTGATTACACTTGTTTTAATTGCATCGAGTTTTGTCGTTACATTTACATTGTTTTCTTTTTGATTGTATTGAAATGTGCTTTCGGCAGTAGAATAGTCATTGCCGGTTACGGGAGCAATTATTTCAACATATTTAGTAGGAGGAGTGTAAACTGTAATATTCCATTGCGATAGCAATAAAGCCAAAAATGGCAGGGTCAACAGGAATATGCGCGACTGGTTGAAACTGGCTTTTCCAAGAAATAGAAACAGGTAAATCAAAACCAATAAAGCAGTGGCAATAAAATATTTGCCCACTTGCAAACCGATGGTTAAAAGTTCGGGGTTCATAATTCGGGTTTTTTATTGTCGTTGAGTATTTCAATAATATTCTCAATTTCTTTAGAGGTTAGGTTTTCTTTTTTAGCAAAAAAAGAAATCATCGACCGCAATGAACCGCTAAAGAAAGTGTTTTTCACACCCGCCATAAATCCTTCCATATATTGCTCGCGCGAAATTAATGGATAATACTGATGACTTTTACCGAAGTTGTTAAATGCCACAAACTCCTTCGACACTAAAATGCGCATAAACGTAGAAACGGTATTGTAAGCCGGTTTTGGCTCGGGCAATTCTTCTAAAATATCATTTACAAATCCTTTTTCTATGTCCCAAAGCACATTCATTAGTTGTAGTTCCACTTTAGTCAATTCCTTTGTTTCCATAATATTCTGTATTAAAAATTCATGAAGGCAAATGTATAACTAATAATTTAATTATATAACTAATTAATTAGTTATAGGTGCAGAATTATGAATAATTAACAAAATAGGAACTTTTATGCAAACTTTTTAATCCCTATTATATCGATTTTCTTCAACTCTAAATACACTCGATGTATCCTTTTGTACGGTTAGATTTTCGAAGCTATCAAAACAATCAATCCTTGCCTTATTTTCCAGTTTTAATGAAGCGTATTTTGAAGGACAACTTATATCAATATTTGCATTATTCAGTTTTATGGATACATTTTGCAATTGCAAGTTTCGAATATTTAAATAGGCACTATCTGTTGCAAAAACACTAAGGTTCATGGGTTTTTGATTTGCTTTAGTTTTAGTAAAGTCGTAGGTATTAAAATTCAGTCTGCCACTATTCATTCTGATTGTCAGCGTATCGGGCAAAAAGTTTTTCAAACCTACCCAAAAAGGCTTATTTCCGATAAACGATGTAAAGTTGGGGCACTTCACAAAGGTACGCAAGCCACCATACACGTATAAGGTGTCGTTACTCACTTTGTAAATTTTTTTAGGTACAGGTTTATCCTTTAAATACTCCACTTTTATAAATGTGCTGTCCGAAAGGTCCAAATGAACGTCCGAACCTTTCTCAGCCACCACAACCGAAAAGGCTGGTAGTTCAAATTCTTTGAAAGATAAATTTGATACTAAGTTCTTTTTGTGTTGTTTGCTATCCACAAACAGTGTAAGCATTCCAGCCAGTAAAAATGTGGCGAAGGCTATGATAATTATATTACTTGTTTTCATTGGTTTTCGTTTTCTTTAATTGCTTTTAATAAGTCTTTTAAATCTTCGGTGTTAAGTTTCAATAGTTTTACTTTTTGAATAAACGAGGGAAGATCGTTTTTGTAAAATTCTATTTTTTCGGTTGCACGAATCAACTCAATCGCATTTTCGGCCACAAAAAATCCAATGCCACGTTTGTTGACAATAATACCTGCAACTTCAAGAATTGAATAGGTGCGCAAGAGCGTATTCCGATTCACTTCAAATTCTACGGCTAAGTCGCGAACCGAAGGTACACGCTCACCGGGTGGCAAAATGCCTTCAAGTATCTGATGACAAAGGTTTTCAGCTATCTGCTGAAAAATTCCTTTTGTCGATTTAAAATCTATACTCATAACTGTTTTTCTTTAAGTTTGAAATAACCAAATGGAATGATAAACAATGAAACACAGTAGGCAGATAAATACAACCACATTTCGAAATTAAATAATCCATTTGGAAGTTTGTAATCCAAAGCATTTGATATGTCAAATCCTTTGGTTTCTGGGTAAAATATATGTGATAGCAACGTCATTACAACGGCTCCCAAATAAACAACGGCAATTAACGAAATAGCAGATTTAATCAATCTCAATTTTTTAAAGAATATTTTTACGGAGAAAAAATACATACCAACGGAAAACATGCCAAATATTATAGCTAATCCTTCAAACCAATTCCAATAGCTTATTGCCGGATATTTGTTTTTAATTAATAACATCGAGTATTTAAATACTTCGATGTATTTTGATTTATCGGGACCTAGATCTTCATTGTAAACCGATTTTAAATTGCTTAATATCGCATAGCGTGCTAAGTGTGCATCAACCCAGAAAACGATAACGAAAATAGCACTACCTGCTAAAACATAAATCACAAACTGGCTCAAGATCTTTTCGAATGTAGAAGCAGGTAACATTAAGTAATTGCTTGTTTTTATTTTAGTGCTTAATTCAGAAAATGCTGAGCCAACAAATGCTAAAAGCCCTAAAAGACACATTCCAAATGCTGTGGTATATCTTTGTGCATCAAACACAAATCTAAAATCTCCTTTATGTACATAGCCTGGCATACTCGTATATAAAACAATAAATCCTAAAATAAATGCCCCGGCAATGGTCAATAAGTATTTTTTATGATTGAGCAACATATCGTTGCGCAGAAGAAGATAGAATCTGTTGAAACTAAAAAACATATTTGAGTTCATATAATTATTCCGTTTAAATAGATTTGTTAATAATAGCATTGAATAAAAGTTCCAAATCAACACTCGATTCCTCGTTAGTTGTAGCAGGAACAATGATTTTGTGTCCCATCGGGCATTGCTCATGATGGAGCACATTTTCTTTACCAGCAAGAGTTGCAACCGTCTCAAAATAAAGTTTCTGAGTTATCTCCTCTGTATTTTCCTGATAAATAATTGCTCCTTCATCAATTACCACTACTTTATCAATAATGGTGTCGATATCCTTAACCTGGTGAGTAGAAATGATTACCAATTGCTCGTCGGTAACTGAACTCACCAGAATTTTACGAAACTGACTTTTCGAAGGAATGTCCAAACCGTTAGTAGGTTCATCCAGTACGAGTACTTTACAGTTGGTAGAAAGTGCAAAGGCTATCAAAAACTTTTTGCGCTGACCGTGTGAGAGTTTGTTGAGATTCGATGAAGAATTCAATTCAAATTCCGCAAAAATAGAATCCATTTTTTCAAGATCGAATGATGGATAAAGCGGACTAAAAGCTTTCACATAAGTCGCAATACTAACATGCGGAAACGAAAACTCTTCAGGCACCATGTAAATGTCGGCCAAAAAGTTGGGGTTGCGGTCGAAAGGTGTAAAGCCATTCACAGCGATGCTTCCTTCTTTGGGTTGGCTCAACCCTGCTATCAGGTTTAGTAAAGTGGATTTACCGGCTCCGTTTTTACCGAGCAATCCTACAATGCGCCCATTTTCTAACTCCAACGAAAAATCGTTGAAGAGAGGCGACTTCTTTTTGTAATAAAACGATAGGTTTGAAATTTTAATCATGGCATATAAGTATAGTGGTCTATGTAAGTATGCCACAAAGAAACGAACAATATTTTAATTGACAAAATATTATTGAAAATATTTTTCAATTAATATTTTCAATCACACTTAATCTATTGAAATATACACCTATATATAGCAGTAAAATTTTCGATTAAAAAATGAAATAGAATGATTTCAAATTATGCTATTTCATTTTGTCCGAATCGGAGTTCGAACATCACGAAAAAAAAGCACCAACCTGAAAAAAATCAGATTGGTGCTTTTTATTCCCCTCTCCTCAAGGAGATGGGTTAGGGGTGAGGTGTTATTTCACTTCCACACCATTCGTAACCAGTGCACTAGGGCGAATCAACACCAATTTTCCATCAGCATTTTCAGCAGAAAGAATCATGCCTTCGCTCATAATGCCACGGAGTTTGCGGGGTTCGAAGTTGGCGATAAAGCAAACTTGTGTACCGATTAACTCTTCAGGATTGGGGTATGAAGCGGCAATTCCCGAAAGAATTGTACGTTCGCCCATGCCGTCGTTCAGTTTAAACTGAAGCAACTTGTCTGCTTTTGGCACTTTCTGACAATCGAGTACGGTAGCTACGCGGATATCCATTTTCATAAAATCGTCGAAAGACACGTTTTCTTTTACCGCATTGGGTTTGTAAGCCGCAGCTTCGTTGGCAATTTTCGTGTCTTGCAATTTCTGTACTTGTGCAGCAATAGTTTCGTCTTCAATTTTTTCGAAAAGCAATTC
>CAMBSB010000029.1 GCA_945870155.1 Paludibacter jiangxiensis
CACAAACCATCCAGACCTTTACGCAAATCAACGCCTTGCAAGCATACTACAAACCGATTTCCTTCATTCAAACAGAACATAACTTTTTTCGACAAAGATCTGAATTTGATCTTCTTGAAAAAATACGGCTAATTTGGGATGCTTACGTATATTGGAATAGCAGTCCATTTCGTTGATATCAGCAATAAAAAATGGATGAAGCCTAAAAACAATTTTGCGCATATTGGCTGGCTTCTTCATCAGTGATTCTTTAATCTATCCATTTGTTACACTTCCTTTCCATTCCCGAATTGATTAAACTGCTATTGATGCCAATAAAATGTACTCCTTTATAAAAAACTCAAATTTATCAGTTGAATAATGCTTTAAATAGAAATCAAGACTCTCCTTATTAGGTATTTGTCTAACTTAGTGTTTAAACTGCTTATATTAAGGGTTGTGTTTATTTGTCGTTTACAAGGAATCTATTTTTTTAAGTATTATAAGTGAATTCTTGTTAATGTAAACAGATTTATTGAATGTGCTTTCAATTAATTATTTTGTCAAATAGATTTGGAAATAAGCGATAATATCTTGTTATTTAGTTTTTTATGCCTTTTTCAAAGTACTAAATATATATAAAAATATTTAGTAATATTTTTATATATGAACCGAAATGAATATTAGTGCTAGGCCATTCCCACATAAGAACTCAATTATAGATTCAACGTTTTCACTATTAAGTAGATACAAAATAAGTTGTTTTATCAAGAGGTAAATTGTAAATTTATACACACTCACATTTCGTTTGTATGGAAGCGAAAATTTACTCAAAATTACCAATCATACATTATTTCTTATCATTTAACTCAGCTAGATTCAATTTTGTGAACTTAAATTTGCAAACGAAATTTTAAAGATTTTAAAGTCTTTTGGATTTCAAAAACTAATCTTAAATTTATTCATTTAATGTTCAATGTATGAAAAAAATCATTTTCATTTTTTCGTTATGTTTTACTTTTTCTATGCTTAATGCACAGAATAAAAGTATTACAGGTAAAGTTTTGGATGAATCCAACGAACCTTTGCCTGGTGTTAATATCGTGTTAAAAGGGACAACAATTGGTACCATTTCCGATACAAATGGTAGCTTTAAATTACAAGTTCCGCAGGATGCAAAAACAATTTCATTTACCTATATTGGGTATATTGTTCAAGAAATTAATGTCGCAGGTAAAACTAATATCGAAGTTAAACTTGTTCCTAATTCTCTAATGTTGGATGAAGTTGTTGCTATCGGTTATGGGTCGGTTAAAAAGAGTGATTTAACAGGTGCGGTAGGAGCAATTAGTGGTGCAAGTATTTCAAAACGGAAAACCACACAGGTTTCACAGGCATTACAAGGTGCAGTTCCGGGTTTAATGGTTACACGAAATAACAATACACCCGGATCTACAGCAACCATTCGGGTTAGAGGTATAACCACCATTGGTGATAGCAATCCATTAATAATATTAGATGGTGTACCCGTTGATGACATAAACAATATTAATCCAAACGATATAGAGAATGTCTCTGTATTAAAGGATGCTGCTTCTGCCTCAATATATGGTTCACGTGCAGCATCGGGTGTAATTCTTGTAACTACCAAAAGAGCCAAAGCCGGAGAAGTAAGCATGGATTATAACTACGAATACGGTTTTGAAAAAGCTACAAAGTTGCCTGACTATGTTGGAGCTAAAAGGTATATGCAAATGGTTAACGAATTGCGTTGGAACGATGCAGGAAACGGAACAAACGAATACCCTACTTATGCCAAAAATACCATCGAAAAATACGATTCACTAAACATTGTAAATCCTAATTTATATCCCAATACCGATTGGCGAGGTTTGATTTTGAAAAATAGTGCTCCACGTCAGAGCCATGTGCTAAATATAACTGCAGGAACAAATACAGTTCGTACTAAAATCTCCTTGGCTTATGATAAAACAGATGCTTTGTACAACTATCGCTCGTACGAAAGGATTACTGCAAGGGTGAACAACGACATAAAGATAAGTGAAAAATTATCGGCTACTGTTGACCTGAATTTTAAACGAAGTATTTCGAATACCCCTACTATAGATCCAATATATAATATGCAAATTACGCCTTCGGTGTATGCTGCAAAATGGTCCAATGGATTAATTGCCTCAGGTAAAGATGGTGCAAATGTGTATGCTGCATTAGAAAAAGGTGGATCAGTAAAAAATATCTATAATACTTTAGCTGGAAAAATTGCGATAGATTATACTCCATTTAAAGATTTCAGACTGTCGGCTGTTGTTTCACCTAGTTTTGGTGTGGACAAAGGCAAAAACTTTAGAAAAGCGATTCCTTACACTACATACGACAATCCCGATGTTGTAAAAGGTTATATTCAGGATTATACACAAACTTCATTGTCGGAAACACGAAATGATAATTACAGGATAACCAGTCAGTTATTGGCTAATTATTCAAAATCGTTTAATAGTCATAATCTAAATTTAATGGCTGGTTACGAATCATTTAATTCATTCAACGAAAATCTTGGAGCCTCAAGAGGTAATTATTTATTGGATGGATATCCTTATTTAAATATTGGTCCTTTAGAGTTACGAGACAATTCTGGTGACGCATACGAAAATGCTTACAGTTCATATTTTGGTCGCCTTATGTATAATTATAACAATAAATACTATTTGCAAGCCAATATTCGTCGCGATGGATCTTCCCGATTTTATAAAGATTATCGATGGGCTAATTTCCCATCATTTTCTGGTGGTTGGATTGTAAGTGAGGAATCATTCCTAAAAGGATTTTCAGCGCTCTCATTCCTGAAACTTAGAGCATCTTGGGGTACACTTGGTAACGAACGTATTGGTAATTATCCTTATCAGGCGGCTTTAAATTTTGAAACAAATTCTTTATTTTATCAGGGAACCTCAATTGTTTCTGCCCAGTCAGCTGCCCAGTGGCAATATGCCATTCAGGACATTTCGTGGGAAACAACACAGTCGCTCGATTTTGGTATTGATGCCAACTTCTTCAATAATAAATTGAGATTAACAGCCGATTATTATGACAAAACAACCAAGGATATGTTGTTAGCTCTCGAAATTCCGAAATATTTAGGATTCGATAATCCAAACCAAAACACTGGAAAAATGAATACCAAAGGTTGGGAAATTGAGTTAGGTTGGAACGACAAAATGGGCGATTTTGACTATGCTATTAGTGCCAATTTATCAGATTTTAAATCAAAAATGGGCGATTTAGGCGGAACAGAGTTTCTTGGCGATCAGATTAAAAAATTAGGTAGTGAATTTAACGAATGGTATGGTTATCAGTCGGATGGATTATATCAAACTGATGAACAAGTAAATACTTTGCCTAAGTTAAATGCAAATGTAAAAAAAGGTGATGTTATTTACAAAGATTTAAATGGGCCTGATGGAGTACCCGATGGTAAAATAACTCCTGATTACGACAGAGTATTGTTGGGTGGATCGCTTCCTCGATTTATGTATGGAGGTAACCTTCAGATTGGATACAAAGGTTTTGATTTCTCAATGGCTTTTCAGGGAGTAGGAAAACAGAATGCACGTATGACAGGATTCATGGTTGCGCCGCTACGTGATAACTGGGGTAATGTGCCAGCCTTATTGGATGGAAACTCATGGAGTAATTATAATACACCTGAACAAAATTTGACTGTTAAATACCCCCGTTTAACTTACAATGCTGCCGGAAATAATTATGCTATGTCCGACTATTGGTTGTTCGATGGATCTTATTTCCGTTTGAAAAACATTACTTTGGGCTACAATATCCCTAAAAATATAATCAATGTAATTGGCGTACAAAGTGTAAGATTTTATGTTACTGCATCCGATTTGTTGACATTTAATAATTATCCAACAGGTTGGGATCCGGAAATGGACTCTTTCTCTTATCCAATTACTCAGTCTTATCTATTTGGTGTATCAGTTAAATTCTAAAAATTAAATCAATGAAAAAATATTTTTTTCCTATAATAGGATTAATCGTTTTTGCTTCGTGCAACGATTTGGATTTGAACCCACTGTCGTACGGTTCAAGCGAAACATGGTATTCGACAGCAACTGAAATCGATATGTCGTTGAATGGATTGTATAAAGATGCTTTTATTGGCAATGATAATGATGAGTGGACAGATGACTTTATGTATAGAACATCTTTGACAGAGTTCACAAGTGCCACAGTAAATGGCCTTTCGGGAAATGTTACAAGCCTTTGGAATAATTCATACAAAGCCATTACAAGAGCAAATACTGTGTTGGCAGGTATCGATAGAGCAACTACAATTTCAACCGCTACGAGTAAAAAATTCAAAGCCGAAGCACGTTTTATTCGGGCGTATCAATACTCGAGGCTTATTGCTCATTTTGGTGATGTTCCGTATTATGAAAATGTCCTGAAATTAGAAGATGCTTTTGCAATGGGCAAAACTAGCAAAACAGAAATCTTAAAATCCATTTATAATGATTTTGATTCGGCAGCTATCTATTTGCCTAAAACATATACTGCAAAAGAAAATAAACGTGCAACTCAAGGAGCTGCATTAGCTCTCAAGGCACGTATAGCATTGTATATGGGCGATTTTGCTACAGCAAGTGTTGCCGCAAAAGCTTGTATGGACTTGGCTCCAACAGCTGGATATGATTTACATGCTGATTACTCAAATTTGTTTTTGTCGAGTACCAAAAATTCAAAAGAAACTATTTTTGGAATCCCACGTTCTGTGGTGTTAAAAGTTACACTTGGTGGTATTCAGGATTATATTCCGCGTCTAGCTGGTGGATGGGGTGCCAAACAACCATCGTGGGATTTATTATGTTCTTATGTTTGTACCGATGGTTTGCCTATCGATGAATCTCCTTTGTTCAATCCACGTAATCCTTTCAAAAACCGTGATCCACGTTGTAATGCAACTTTAGTAGAGTTTCAAACTCCGCATTTAGGTTATATGTACAATCCTCATCCCGACTCATTGAAGGTATTAAATCTATCAACAAACAAATATGTTACAAATAATGATAATCGTGCAAATGCTCAATTTGCTTCGTTCAATGGTTTGTTGTTAAAAAAAGGTGTTGATGGTGATTGTTTGTTGAATTCATGGCAAATTGAACCCGATAAAATTGTTATTCGTTATGCAGATGTTTTGTTGATATATGCCGAAGCAAAAATTGAATTGAATCAGATCGATCAATCTGTGCGCGATGCTATGAATAAAGTGAGAGCTCGTGCATACAAAGTTGCATATACCAGTACTAGTGCGTATCCAGCAATTACTGCTACAACACAAACTGATTTACGCAAAATACTTAGGGCAGAACGCCACATGGAATTTTCGTTCGAAGGATTGCGATATATGGATTTAATTAGATGGAAAATAGCAGAAAAAGTATTGAATAATCCGAATTATGGAATGCTCGATCCTGCAGAGTTACGTACCAAAGTAGTGAAGGCCGGTTTGTGGTTTCTCCCTCAAACTCCTGCTATCGACGATAATGGCATTGCCGATTTCAAACCAATGGCCGATGCTGGTTTAATTAAATTAATTACAGTACGTGCTTTTGATGCTACTAAACAATACCTGTGGCCAATACCAACAAAAGAGGTTCAAATTAACAGTAATTTATTGCAAAATCCAAATTATTAATTTTTAAATACTATGAATCTACAGGGGTGGTTGAGTAAAATCTAATCACCCTTGTTTTATTGTGCCACTTTAAGCAAAAAAATATTATTATAAACACTTGTTGTTATTTTTACGACATTATTGTTCTCAAAATACTTTATTATCTTTGAACCAAAATTATTGAATCTGATTTTTATAAAATAAATTTTATAAACATTTAAAAATCATGCTAAAACAATTATCCACACTTATTTTATGTGTTATCAATTTGATTGTCTTCGCCCAATCTCCCGCACCTACGGGTTTACTTTGTCAGCTTCTTTCGCATCCCGAGTTGTCAGTAATTACAGAGCGAAAACCTCAATTTGGGTGGATAGTGAATTCCGACAAACAGGGCGATATGCAAAAGAGCTATCATATTATGGTGGCTTCGTCGCGTGAGTTGTTGAATGCCGATAGACCTGATATGTGGAATTCGGGAAAAGTAAAGTCAGCTCAATCTATAAATGTCATTTATGCAGGGAAACCATTGACTTCCAATGTATCATACTTTTGGAAAGTAAAAACATATAACAAAAAATCAGAAGCATCAAGCTGGAGCGAAATACAGCAGTTTAATACCGGCGAATTCGACCGCGCAAAAAAATGGCCGGGCGAAAGCAAATGGGTCCAAATTAACTTAGCTAATGGATCAAAACAATGGACATTCGAAAACCGCCATCCGCTTACTTCTTACCCCGTGAGACCGGTGCGTAAAGCTGTTCGTGCCAATGGAGTGCATTTTTTCGATTTCGGTAGATCGGCTTTTGCATCCCTCGAAATGAAACTCACGTGGAAACCAAGCAATAGCACCGATACTGTTTTTCAGCTAAAAATTAATATAGGCGAAAAAGGGGTAGGGGACACTATTGACCAAAAACCAGGAGGAGGCGTAATTTTCAGAACTTATAGCTTGAAAATTAAACCTGGAACGAAAACTTATATGCTGGAAATTCCGCGTTTTGTGCCTAAATATCCGCACAGTCAGCCTATGCCACTGCAAATTCCGGAAGTGGCACCATTCCGTTTTTGTGAATTAATTTGTGGTGCGGAAAATATTGTTGTGCAGGATATTACACATAAAACCTTGTATATGCTCTACAATGACAAGGCAGCTAATTTTAAATGCTCAAACAGCGATGTAAATGCCATTTATGGCCTTTGTAAATACTCCACCATTGCCAATACTTTCAACGGTGACTATGCCAACAGCGAGCGCGAACGCATGATGTACGAAGCCGATTGTTACATTCAACAAATGGGACATTATGCTATCGATCGCGAATTTGCCATTGCCCGCTACAGTACCGAAAATCTCATTTATCATGCGACATGGCCTACCGAGTGGATTTCGCATAGTATTTTTATGGCTTATGCCGATTATCTCTATACCGGAAATACGGATTTAATTTCAAAATACTATGACGACCTGAAAGCAAAAACCATGATAGCATTGCAAACCGAAAAAGGATTGATTAGTACGCGCACCGGTCTGCAAACCAAGGAGTTTTTAAAATCAATTCACTTCAATGGAGGAGGACTTAAAGATATTGTGGATTGGCCTCATGGTTCGATGAGCACTTTACCCGGAGGTGAAACTGATAATTATGAGTTTAAAGATTATAACACGGTAGTGAATGCTTTTTACTATCAATCATTACTTTACATGGCCAAAATGTCGGCTGCAATTGGTAAAAATAAAGATGCCGTTTTTTTTAATTTAAAAGCCGATTCGGTGAAAGTGGCGTTTAATAAGCATTTTTTCGATAATGAAACCGGTTTTTATGTGGATGGTATTGACTCTAAACACAGCTCATTGCATGCTAATATGTATCCCTTGTGCTTTGGTTTAGTTCCTGCCGATAACAAAAGAGCGGTCATCGATTTTATAAAATCGAAACGGATGGCATGTGGTGTTTATAGTAGTCATTATTTGCTCGAAGCCTTATTCAATAATGATGAAGCCAATTATGCTATGAGCCTCATAACCGACAATTCCGATCGTAGCTGGCTAAATATGATACGCGTGGGTGCTACTATGACAACTGAAGCATGGGACAATAAATATAAATCGAACAATGGTTGGAGTCATGCCTGGAGTGCTTCACCTGTACATATTTTACCTCGAAAATTGTTAGGTATTGAGCCTGCCGCAGCCGGATTTGGCAAAATCAATATTCGTCCGCAGCCGGCAGGTATTTTACAGGCGAAAGCCAAATTGCCAACTATTCGGGGCGATATTGAAGCCGACTATACTTTAGTAAAAGGAAAGTCGTTTGAACTCAATGTTACCACACCTGTAAACACGACAGCTACTGTGTATTTGCCAATTGTAGCCGAACCTTATAAGCTAAAAATGGATGGCAAGTATTTGAAAGCTAATACAAATAATGGATATGTTGTCCTGAAAAATGTACGTTCCGGAAAACACAGTTTTATGCTTGAGAGTTTACATTAAAACTTCAGTTTTATACCAATTTTTATATGGTGTTTCCAAACAATTTACATAAAAAAATCACTTTGGCAATTTTAGCCATTTGCCTTTGTGTTCATTCTTTTGCATTTACTGTAATTCGCGAAACGGTTAAAACAGTTGATAGCATTAATATTGATATTGAGCTAATGATACCGAATAGAAAAGCTAAGTTTCCTGTTCTGTTTTATGTACACGGTGGCGGTTGGGATCATGGAACAGCTAAAGTTACACCCGGACCGCAAAATCTAAGTTCAGCTTCCTTACTCTTCGATGCGCTTGGAGTAGTTTTTGTTGAAGTGGACTATCGATGCAAAAATCAGAATGGCGATTTCGATAAAGCTTTACAAGATGTGTTGGATGTGTATGCTTATGCACATAAAAATGCAAAGCGTTTTAAATGTGATTTCAATAAAGTAGGCTTTGCAGGTTCGTCGGCAGGTACGCCACTTTCGGCAATTGCAGCTCAAAAAATAGCCGCCTGTAAGCTTTATATAGGCATTTATGGAAAATACGATTTTATAACTCACAATCTGGGTGGCTATTGGCCTAATCACCAAACACTCGAAAAATATAAAATTGTAACACCTGACGAAAAGAACCGCGCTTCGGCAGTGATGCAAATAAGAGAAAACCCTCCTGCAACATTGCTAATTCATGGCGATGCCGACCCTACCACGGGTTACAAACAAAGTATAGCTTTTGCCGATGCTATCAAGGAAAAAGGAGGAATGGCTAAAACACTAATTTTGCAGGGTGTAAAACATAGCTTTTTTTTCAAAGCAAATAAAAGCGAAGAGTATATTGTTAGCAATAAAGAAATTATGGAATTTTTAATTAAACACTTTAAACTTAAAAACACAGATAAAGAGCAAGTAGTTCGCAGTTTGGAGATGAAAGATTGAAGAAGAATATATGCTTTTGTGTGATTTTACTTGTTTATTAAAGGACATCCTCACTAAACTAAATAAGCTTAATGGCCTCTTTTATCGTCATATTTATGTTGATGTTTCGGGTCTTTGCCAGTTGATTACAAACAGTAATAATGCCATTTTCAAGTACATCTTGCCCGTTAAAAATTTCGGCACTCATGCAGTCAACCGTGCATGCAAGGATTCCTGCTTCACTGAGCGAGTCAAGACTTTTAATTCCGGCATTATTTTTACCGATTCCGGCATCATTAAAAAACACGGCTTTAAGGCGATGTTTCTGAGCATAATGTCCTGCACTTACACCACCATGCGAACCACATACAACAATATCGCCTGCATTGCTCTCGTTTAAAAAGGTGATACTATCAGTTACGGTAATACTTACTCCCTCTATTTGAGTTTGGGTTTGTTTTTTCAAGTCAAGCTTGCTGATATTTTCTTCTTTATTATTTCTAAGAGATTCAAAAATTTTGTTTTCTTGATTCGAAGAAGGTAGATTGATCAAATTGATTATTTTGGCAACGGCTTCTTGTACCGAATTGCCTATTTGGATACCGGTTTTTTCGGCTATTGTATTGGTGTGACTTATCATTCCGCTTTCCCATGTATCACGGGCAACACCAATTTCGGCACTGAAGTGATCGACGGCACAAGCCAGAATACCTTCAGCTTCATAATGTGAGAGGCCACTTATACCTGCCTCATTCTTGCCTATTCCGGCATTGTTAAGGAAAACAGCTTTAACCCGGCCATTTTTTAACTTTCGGGCAAAAACTCCATTGTCACCGCAATGCGATGCGCACACAAGTATAGGGCTTGTATTGTCGGGTTGTAAATCACCTAAACTATCCAGGAGTATTACGCCTTCAGGTAAATTCATTTTATTGTAATGTAAAAGGATTTAAACACAATGACACAGAGACACAAATATTTAATCTGTAAAAAACAAGATTCCTATTACAATATTTTGTGACTTTGTGTTTTCGTGTTTTGTTTAAAGAGCAAATGCTCGAGCAATTTCTACTCCCTTTTCGTATGCCTTTATATTTCCTTCAATAAATTTTGCGGGAACACTTTCGCGTACTATCTCAATCATCTCCTCGTGCGGATAGCCTCTAAATTCGGCATAGATGGCAAGCATAACGATATTCATCATTTTGCTGATATCAAAATCAGGGCTTTTATTCTCTTCGGGGTCAATGATAAATGTCTTTTTGCCCGACCGCTTTATCAGCTCTGTTTTCGATTCAGGCATATCTTTTTCCAATCGGGTGTTCACGCTGGAAGTGCTTAACTCAAATGTACTTGTAAAAACGATGCCATCATCTTTTAGGCAATGTAAATAACGGAGTGTTTCGGTTTGCTCAAACGATAGCAGATAATCCACATCACCTGATTTGATAAAAGGTGATAAAACCGGCTTGTTTGAATAGCGGAAATGACTCTCAACACCTCCACCACGTTGTCCTAACCCAATTACATCCGATATTTTTAACTCATAACCAAGTTTCATGTAATACTTGCTTAAGAGGTTGCTGAAAAGGAGAATTCCTTGTCCTCCCACACCAGCTATGATAATATTTTTTCCTGTATCCTGCATTTTTATGAATTTATAGCGTCAAACTTACATGCTGTAGAACATAATCCACAGCCCACACAAAGATCCTCATTGATAACTATCTCCACTTTCCCGTCTTTGCCTTTTTTACTCTCTATGGCTAAACATCCGATATTGATACATTTCCGGCATTGTGTACAAAGATCCTGATCAATTTGATAAATGTCGCTTTTTGGCAACTTAAATTTGGTAACACATGGTTTTTGTACAATAACAACAGAATTTGTATTTGAATTTACCGCATTCAAAATTGCCTTTTCGAGGTTTTCAAATTCGTACGCATCAACGGTTACGATATCTTTTACACCAATAGCTTCGCAAACTTTGGCAATTTCCAGCTTATTTTCCGGTTTGTAATTAAACCCAAACTCGCTGGAGGCAATATGCTGTCCACCAGTCATTGCAAGGCAGCTATTATCAACAATAATCGTAGTTGACTGACTGTCGTTGAAAATCAGATTCATCAACCCGTTGATTCCGGTTGCCCAAAAGCCACCATCGCCAATCATGGCCACAAAGTTTTCTTTGTGATCGGTTGCTACATTGTAACCATGAGCCAGCGCAATACTCGACCCCATGCATTTTTGCAGCGAATAGGATTCCATGTGTGGAAAACATCCAATTAAGCCACATGTAACATCGGCAGCTGCCTTGATTTTATGATTTCGGAGTATTTGTGAGATAAAAAGGTGAGAACATCCGGCGCAACTAACAGGTAGACGAAACGGAATACCATCCATAAGCGTTCTTTTTGGTGCATCCGGAACGAGTTTTTCCTCAATAATATCAGGTGTAAAACGCATCATTTCGGGGAATTTAGGGAATAATTCTTTTCCAATGACCGCAATTCCTAAATCCTTGATATTCTTTTCCATAATATCATGACCGTCTTCAATCACATAGAGTTTCTCAACGTGTGCGGCCAATTCCCTGATTAATTTTTCCGGCAGTGGCATAACCATACCCACTTTTAAAATGGAGGCATCGGGTAACACTTCTGTTGTGTAAAAGTATGGAGTTCCGGCTGTAATTACCCCAATCTTTTTACCTTTCAATTCAAGCTTGTTGATATCGAAGTTGTTGCAGTCCTCAGCCAAGCGCCTCATGTGTGCAGGGAAATCATTGAAACATTTGGTCAATTTGGGATGTTCCGAGCCTTTGGCATTCATCATCATGGTAGTCATAATAACTTTGCTGAAGCTAACCTTATATTTTTGTTTGATTTTAACTTTGTATGTGGCGCTTTCATCAATAGATACTCCACTGGTAGTTTTGCATATTACCGATGTGATTTTAAGAATCACGGGAGTGCTGTATTCTTCACTAATCTCGAATGCTTTAATCATCAGGTCTTTGGCCTCCTGACTGTCGCTCGGCTCCAACACCGGAATATTAAACATATTTCCATAATGACGAACATCATTATAATCATCACCCGCTATACGGCCAACATCATCGCCAACTACCAAAACCAGTCCACCGTTAATCTGACTGCCAGCAGCTCCGCCCAATGCATCGGCTGCCACATGCAAGCCTACAGTTTTCATTACTGCAAAGCTACGGTAACCTGCAAACGAAGCGCCAATGGCTACTTCTAAACCTACTTTCTCATTTGTCGACCACTCACAATAGATATCCGGATATCTATATTTTGTATAATCCATTACTTCGGTGGAAGGTGTACCCGGGAAACCGGAAGCAACTTTCACGCCAGCTTCAAAGGCACCTCTGGCAACTGCTTCGTTACCATTCATCATTTTCTTTGTGATAATCTTATTTTCTTTCTTCATATTATAAAAGGAATCCTCTCTTGTTGTGTATTTTTATCGATTTTCTGATAATTCGGCCAAAATTACTGCTTTTTTGTTACACTCCAAAATAAAACAGCAATTTAATTATAGAAATTGTAATATTGTTGACTTGAAATCACTAAGAAAATTTATAGGAGAGATTAGAACAAAGAGCAACCACAAAATGCATCGGGTCGTCAATCCTAAATTTTTTTGATTTGTAACCTATGCCGAGCAGTGGAGAATATGAGAACCTTTAAATTTGCAACTTATGCCGAGCAAGCGACAAAGTTGGCAAAAATTTAGTTGAGAACTATGCGTGGCAACTACAAACAGCAAATTTGAAATTAATCAATACAAATAAACTTGCTGCAACCAGAAAATAAACTTCTTCCGGTTTCTGCATTTGGATTGTTGATATTTATGGTTTCTAGTTCGTAGCAGTTTTCAAATGCCAATGAACCTATTTATTTTATGCTTTGTGGAATATTAATTGTTTTCAGACTTTCACAATGTCTGAAAACCTGATCATTAATTGTTTGGATATTTTCCGAAAGGCGGATTGATTTCAAATTGACACAATGGGCAAACGCTCCGGAGTCTAACAACGTAACACTGTCGGCTAAATAAACCGATTCCAAATGCTGACATAAACCAAAAGCCATGTCATTTTATTTCTCAAAACATCACACTATTAATTTGTAATGCTTTCTTAACTTCTTTACCAAATCTATTTTTGAATCTGGACAAGAAAACACATTCACAAGCTTTGTTTGTTTGAACATCATAAAAAATGGAAAACCTTTTATTTTGTTTTTGTGAATCAAATCATTTTTCTCTGCATATTTAACATCGAACTTTACGAAATGAAATACATTTGAGTATTCATGCTGTATTTGATTTATAATTGGATGCAGAATTTGGCAAGGAATACACCAATCTTCTAAACAAACTGCAACAACATTTGGAGCGGAGCTTGTCATTTCTTCAAAGCTTTTATAATTAGTAATATTTGTTATTTCAAAAGGTTCAGGTTTTGATTCCTCCATTTTCCCACCGCATTTAGGGCAAAGAGAACTTTCTACATCCCACGCTTTTGTACGAGAATAATTACACCACCCGCATTTCACTTTTTCTAATGGCTCACAAACCATTGGCGGGTCATACATTTGGTAACAAAGTTCAAAATCCCGAAAATACTTCTTTCTGTCGGCATCGTAAATTAGCCGAAACTCTTCGCGCGTAGGATGAGGATAAGTTGCTTCTTTCGATATCGATACTACCGACAGTTGATTGCATCGGCTGCATTTAACTGTATCTATTTCTTGCTGACAGGTATATTCATAATGCTTGCTACGAGTAGCCAATGCAGTGTAATTACATGATGTACAGGTGCGGGTGTGAAGTTGGTTGGGGGTCATGTTTTATTTTAAAGGAATAAAAATACGATTTTCAGTAACGTTTAAATCGGGAATCAACCACCAATTTAAATCTTTAATTCTTTCAGTGTATTTCCTTTGTAAATATATATTGTTGATCTTAATTTCGAGTATGTCATTAAAACATTTAAATTCAAAATCTTTCAAATTCTCATAGTCACTTACCAATTTTATTGGGTCAATCGAATCTACTAATTGAAACAGGTAAAGAAAAGTATGAGTTTTCAATTTGATTTTCGGTTTATTAGTCTTGCTTAAAATTAAATCTTGTAAATTATTTTCAAGGTATTCAAGTTCGTTTGAGTTTCCTTTTTTAGTAAAATAGATATTATGTGAAAGTATTACCCAACTGGCAAATCTATAAACATTTATCAAATTCTTATTCCAAGAGAAGTATTTAGAATTTTGAAGTTGTTTTTTGATCAAATTTGAGTTCAAAATATCAAATAAAAGTATTCCACCACAAATACCGTGATCGGGTTTTTTTAGGTTCCTATTACTTGAATTTAGCCGATAATTAAAATAATTAACGTATGTTTTTTCAAAAACTAAAGGAACACCGACTCTTTCTTTTAGATAATACTTAACCTTACCTTCAATAAATTCATCAAAACTCTTAAATGTTTGATTATTTTCTATGTCATAACCCAAGTCATGGAAAAGGCATATCAAATACCAAATAAATGAAAATTTAATTCTTGAATCTAAATTCTGTGATTGGTATCTATTTACAATTTTATCAGCTAAACATTTAATTTTATCACTATTATGATATAGATATATTCCTAGAAAATAGGTTGAAACAATATGCTTAATTCGCTTATCATCAAGTTTTATAATATTATCAAAAAGTGGATTACCATCTGCTTTTCCAGACAATTCAATAAACTTTAAAACAAACTCTTTTGAATTTTCAATTGAAAGAAAAGGATCTATATTTAATTTATTGTAATACCTCCATTTTCCGTAGTCTGCAAATAAATCTTGATATATTTTTAGGAGATCAGTCATTTTATTGGTAGTTATGTTTATTTATATACAAAATTTAATTCAAACACGTTTTATTCAATAATTCTAATTAATGACTCTTTTATGGGACCTTTTCCAATATATTCAAGTAAAAGAAATCTCGCTTTTTCAATTTGTAATAATTCGCCTGCTTTCAATTTACTATTTCTACTTAAAACAAACCTTATTGAGCCATTACCTTCTAGTTTTAGTAAGACTTCAAGGCAAAAATCATTTTCTAAAACCACTCCAGTATCTTCACTAAACTTTAATCCCGATTCAATAACTAAACCCTCATCTGTTATGATATATTCGTTAATGTGTAACTCTATTATTTTGTCAATCTTTTTTCTATCAATAGTTTTCACACAGCGTACAGAGTTTAAATTGCACCAAATACAAGGATGATTATTCAACACATCATTATCATATGAAGTATAATAACTTGATATACAAAGATTACCCAAGCCATCGTTTATTTTTTCTGTTGACCACCATTTACCGATTTTACCAACGTTCTTTAATCCAGTAATTGTCATATATCCACCCGGCAATGCACAAAAACCAGACTCATTAGTTGCACCTTTATTGGGCTCATTCCAATATTTTGTACCTTTTGCTTTTAAAATTCCACCAGCCATTCCAGATTGTTTATAAACTCCAGCTAGTTTATACATTTCATGCCACTCTTGACTGCTTGCAATGTGCCACCCTTCTGGTGCTAAACCTCTTTTATCATCTACGGCAAACCAGTTATAAAGTTTACCATAAATACAATCGCTATAAGTTTTTCTATTATAATTATACCAAACGCCAGTTTTGCTTTCACCCCAATTTTCATCATCTTCAATACTGGCTATTTTATCACCGTTTCGATATCTCGTTACTCTTAAATTTTCAGCCATCCATAAATAATTTCCAATTTTCACAGTTTTATATACAATACCATCAATGTCAGTCACATTCATAAATTCCGAATAATAATCTTCTAAAACTGCATCGTAATCGACATCTATACTTAAACTGCATTTTACTTCAAAAATTAAATTATTCACTTCTACCACCTTATAATCAATCGTCCAACCACAATGCCATTCCTGATTTACATAGTCGGCAATTGTATTTGAGTTTTGAAAACAAGAAATAAAATTGATTAGTCGTTGATTTTTAAAGTCATTAATATAAGGGCTAACACAAATCAGTAAGTTGTAGGCTTTGTTTTGTTGAATTAGTTCGGCTAATTGGTCAATATTAAAATATTCTATATCAAGCACATTCGAGAATAAGTGCAAAATAGTTTGATTGTCAGCTATCTGAATATCTTCGGCTATTAGCTTGTCAAAATCCTTCTTTACAGTTTTAATTTCGGCATTCGGGAAAAGTTTACGGGCATGAAGCGCAGCTCGTTTTAAGGCTAATTCAGAAGGTTCAATCAGGGTTATGGTTTTTACGGTAGAACTTATCGCTTTTTCTTTTATATATTCGTAATAAACCACGGTTGCCATTGCTTGTCCACAGCCCCAATCAATTAGGTGAATATCTTCTAGTTTGTCAGTGGGTAAGTGTTCAAAAGCTGCTTGTAATTTAGCCGAGTGCATTTTGCCATAAGCATACATATACATCGAAAGCAATGCTTCACTTTCGAGCACTTCTACTCCATTGGATAAAGCTTCCCAAAGTTCTGTTCGTACTTCCTCGGGTAGTTGATTCACAAAATTTACCGATAGTTTGCGTAAACTTTCAAACGAAGGTTTCTTTAAAACATCAAGCAAGTAGGAATAATTTGTTCCTTTTTCAATGAGGTAGTTGGTCATATTTATCCAATTATTGAGTCGGTAGTAGTATTTCCTTTAAATCGTTTCCAATTAGCTAAAGCCAATTCTTTTGAAGTATTTGCATAGCAGTACTCGCATAAATGCGGACAAGTATTGTATTCGCCTATATCTTTGCTCATTATGCAGCCGCAAAACTCGCGCTGCCCTTTGTCTTTGTTGTTTTTGGTTTTCTCTATTCGGTATTCTGTATTAAACATATCCGGAGGAGTTATTATTGCTCCCAGAAAATCCATTAGTATTTTATCGTGTGGAAAAAGCTTAATCATTAAATCGTCGTCCACACATTTATTATGAACAATTCCGTAGTTTTCCAATGGAATTTTTTCGGCACAAGTGCCTATTTCAAATCCCCAGTTTTTGTTTAACTGTTGTAGTCCGGCTGCATATTCGTTCATTGTTTTTTCGTCAAACTCTCTATAATTAATCTGGCTCTTTTGTAAGTTGGTTTGTACTTTTTTGTACAGCTTTATGTCGGCAAAGCTAAAAACCATTTTGTCGGTATAATTTTTTAGTTGATTACCAATATTTTCGGTTTTACGGAGCAATTCATCAACGCCAATTTTGTCAGTAAGAATTAGTGGGTCAAACCGCCAAATAACTTTGTTGCGTCCAATCTTCTCAGATAGTTCCATAAAGGTGTCGATTCTGAATTGCAAACCCGGCACTTTTAATTCCAATTTATCCGCATCGTATTCATTCAGCGTATATTGAAAATAGAAATTAGGGATTTGCTCCTGAATAAAATCTAAATGCTTTATAATTGGTTTAGGATTTTTCGACCAGAATACAATTAATCGGGCATTTTTAAAAGTTACATACATTGGAACTCCGTTAAATGGATTTTTCCACTTCACATAGCCTGCTTTCATTCGCTCCTCCAACCAATTGGCATAAAACGCAGGAATATCTGTTGCACGGCTTGCTGAAATAATAATTGGTGCTTGAGCATCAACTATTTCACCATCTTGCCTTGTTATTTTTATTTTATCCCAGTTCATTCTATTTGTTCTTTTCAGAGCATCAATATTCTTATCAAAAAAGGGGGTTAATCGACCATTTTTCTGATTGATTTTTCCCGCTTCAAATGTAGTTAATTATTCTTTAATTTTGGGCAGGTGTTAATAAGTATTTTTGTAGTTTTATAAACAAAAAGGGAGGTTTGTTATAATAAGGAGTTCGAATTTGTCCACTTTAATAATTCTTGTTCAATAAATTAAATATTGTCAAGCTTGATAGTCTCCGCAATGTAGAGACAAATGGGCAATCAAATAACAGGCATAAGGTGTCATCAGAATATCATCTATTTTGTTCTTTGCTCTTTATTCTTGAATTTTGGCTCCGACTCTGGTTCTTTGCTTTTGGTTTTAAGCTCTTATACTGGCTCTGTTTTCATTACAGACAGTAGTTTGCATGAATTTATACCAAACTGCATTCCTTTTTTTACGTATTTTTGTGAACCGTTTTTTTCAACAAACAATTTACTTACAATGAATCACACAAAAATCAATTTCTTGCTAGTTTTGCTTAGCATTTTTTCGATTAATGCCACTGCTCAGTGGTCGCTTACAAACCGTCCCACTACACCCAAGCTTACGGAACCTTACACCGTAAAACCTGCCGACCCTGCCGGGTACAGCGAAGTGAAAATGGATTTTCCCATCGCTTCAGGAAAATATGCTCCACAATGGGATTCGATAAAAAATACTTACACTGGTACTCCGACATGGTTTCGTGATGCCAAGTTTGGAGTGTTTATTCACTGGGGACCTCAAGCGTCGGGGCGAAGTGGCGACTGGTATGCACGCAATATGTACAAAGAAGGGCATAAAGCCTACAATAATCACTTGAAAAATTTCGGTCATCCGTCGGAATTTGGCTACAAAGACGTGCTGAATGCTTGGAAAGCACCAAAATGGGATGCTGGAACTTTAACACAAGCTTTTTATGATGCCGGTGCTCGTTTTGTAATGGCGGTAGGTGTGCATCACGATAATTTTGATATGTGGAATTCAGCTTATCAACCGTGGAATGTAACGAATATTGGCCCCAAAAAGGATATGATTGGTGCTTGGAAAACCGAGGCTCAAAAGCGAGGAATGAAATTCGGCATTACTTTTCACCACGAATATACTTGGTGGTGGTGGCACAATGCTTTTGGTGCTGATAAAATCGGCGATAAAGCAGGAGTGCCTTACGATGGGCATTTAACCAAAGAAGATGGCAAAGGAAAATGGTGGGATGGCCTCGACCCGCAGTTGCTTTATACCGTGGATATGCGTCAGTATAAAGATATTGATGTGATTGCATTTGGCAACAAAGGCATTTTTCAAGACCATCAGGATTATGCCAAATGGTATGCCGAATGGTGGGCGCGACGCATTATGGATGCGGTGGATAAATACGACCCTGAATTGATTTACACGGATGGTAATGGAAAATGGCCTTTCAGCGGCACACATAGCGCCTCGGGTTACAAATGCGATGCGGCAGCTCGCGTGGTGGCCGATTTTTACAACAAAGCAGACAAGCGACATGGCAAAACGGATGTGTTGGCTTGTATTAAATTTGCGCCAAACAATCCGGCACTGGGTATTACCTACGAAGTAAATTTCCCCAACAAAATAATGACTGACAAACCGTGGATTGGTGAAAACCCCATTGGCGATTGGTATTATGCGCCGGGATATACCTACGAAGCATCGAGCATGGTGTATAGTTTGCTTGAATATGCCTCGCGCGATGGAAATTATGCTTGTGCTGTGCCCATTACTCCCGAGGGCGACCTGGAACCTGCCTGCCTGAAAATGCTCAAAGACATGGGCGAGTGGATGAAAATAAATGGTGAAGGAATTTATGGAAGCAAAGCTTGGAAAATTTGGGGCGAAGGCATTCTGATTGCCGACCCAAAAAAGCCCGAAAAAGCGCCTGCATTGCGCGTTTTCCCCGGCGGAGGGCTATCAAAATTTCATGCAAATTTCAAATACGAATCTTCCGATTTCCGATTTACCGAAGGAAAAAATGGAGAAATCTATGCTTGGTGTATGACAACTCCAACTTCAGGTTCGAAAATTCTTGTTAAATCGTTTGGAAAGGAATCTAATCTGCTCGTTAAAAAAATTAAATCAGTTCAATTGTTGGGCTGTAAACAAAAGCTGAAGTGGAAACAAACTGCTGAAGGTTTAATAGTTACTTATCCTGAGGGATTAGATTTGAAATACGCATTAGGTTTGAAAGTGATAGTAAGGAAGTGAATTATTTTTGGTCAATTTTTATTTGTAAATTCATTTTATTTATGAAAGTAAGTATAAAATTCTTTCTTGTTTTACTTTTTCTTAGTTTCTCTGATATTTCGGCACAAAATATTGAATCGCTCAATTTTACAAAATTGATTCCTGAATATCCCGAAAAAAACTTTTTTAAGATGGACAACTACAATGTGTGGTGCAACGGCGCGTTGAAAGGCGACGATGGAAAATATCACCTGTTTTTTTCAAGGTGGAAAAAATCAAGAGGTTTTGATGCTTGGTGTACACATTCGGAAGTGGCACATGCGGTGTCCGACAAATTGTTTGGACCATACAGCTTTTCGGATGTTGCTTTACCAGCCCGCGGCACTCAATTTTGGGATGGGGAGATGACGCATAATCCACATGTTATCAGGCATAAAGGGAAATACTACCTCTATTACACAGCCAACACCGGCAGCGGATACTGGAAAACCACCGACGATAGCGTACGCCCGACCATGCGCGATGCCGAATGGTGGGTAAACCGTAACAATCAACGCATAGGAGTAGCAGTGGCTTCGAGTCCGTACGGGCCGTGGAAACGTTTCGATAAACCGCTGCTGGACACCGTTGCAGGCAGAAAAACGATGGGCGTTCCGACGGTTTTTAAACGTCCCGATGGACAATTTTCCATTGCTTATAAATCGGTGATGGGCAACCAAAAAACCACAAAAACGGTAGTAAAACATTTCATCGCATTGTCGAAAAATCCATTGGGGCCGTTTAAAGATTACGACAAGCCGTTTATCACTTCACCCAAAACCGATTTCCCTATCGACGACCACGTGGAATGGTATCAGGATGGAAAATATTATTGCATAGCTAAAGATCATGGTGATAAAATAACCGAACACGGCATTGCACTCCTGCTTTTCGAATCGGCAAATGGATTAGACTGGAATTTGTCCAAAAATTCATTGGTGCATAAATTTAATATCACATTTTCGAATGGCGAATCATTTGATTTTGAACGTTTTGAAATGCCAAAAGTGTATATCGAAAAAGGGAAAGTGGTAGCATTATTTTTGGCAGCGAAAGAAAAAGGAAAAGAACATTCGTTTTCGGTGGTATTGCCGGTAATCTATAAATAATTTAGATTGTTTTTGCAAAAATCAACCATACTGTTATCAAATAATACCTTATATGTTACTATTATGACTAAATAGTTTCGATTATTTTGTGTTATTTTGTATACTGAATATGCATTAATTCAAATAATCTATATATAAATTCATGAAAACAAAACAATTTTTTATTTTCTCATTCGTACTGCTAGTATTTGGCAGTCTGCATGCACAAAAAACACCAATTTATCTCGACAACACTCAGCCTATTGAGCTAAGAGTGAAAGATGCCCTTTCTAAAATGACTTTAGAAGAAAAAGTAAAACTCTGTACTGCACAATCTAAGTTCAGCAGTCATGGAGTACCTCGCTTGGGAATCCCCGAAATATGGATGAGCGACGGCCCGCATGGTGTGCGTATGGAGATTCTGTGGGATAGTTGGGGACATGCAGGCTGGACTAACGATTCTTGTACAGCTTTTCCGGCATTGACCTGTTTGGCAGCAAGCTGGAATCCCGAAATGTCGGCACTTTATGGTAATGCCATTGGCGAAGAAGCCCGTTACCGTCGCAAAGATGTATTGTTAGGCCCCGGCGTAAATATATATCGTACACCACTCAACGGACGAAATTTTGAGTACTTGGGCGAAGATCCGTTTTTGGCTTCCAAAATGGTAGTTCCTTATATTCAGGGAGTTCAGCAAAATGGTGTGGCTGCCTGTGTAAAACATTATGCGCTCAACAATCAGGAAAAATGGCGCGGACATATCAATGTGGAACTCAGCGACCGCGCGCTTTACGAAATTTACCTGCCTGCTTTCAAAGCAGCTGTTGTTGAAGGCAAAGTGTGGAGCATTATGGGTTCGTACAACCAAATCAGAGGCGAATATGCTTGTCATAATAACCTTACATTGAATAAAATACTCAAAGGCGAATGGAAATTCGACGGTTGTGTAATTACCGACTGGGGTGGAGCGCACGATACCAAACAGTCTGCTTTTAATGGGCTGGATATTGAAATGGGAACCTGGACAAATGGTTTTACTTCGAATAAAGCATTTGCTTACGATGATTATTTTTTGGCAAAACCATATCTCAAAATGCTTAAATCAGGAGAAATTCCTGTTTCGAACGTGGATGATAAAGCATCACGCATTCTTCGTATGATTTTCCGCACAGCAATGAATGTAAATAAACCCTATGGCTCGTTAGCAAACGAAGAACATCACAATGTGGGTCGAAAAGTGGGTGAAGAGGGAATTGTTTTATTGCAAAACACAGCAAATCTACTTCCAATTGATGCTTCGAAATACAAAACCATTGCTGTAATTGGCGAAAATGCTACTCGCAAACTTACCGAAGGTGGTGGTTCGTCTGAATTGAAAGTAAAACGCGAAGTATCGCCATTACAAGGATTGACCGAAAAGTTTGGTGCAGCAAAAATTAAATATGCAATGGGTTATGCTTCAGGCGAAGTAGCTTATGATAGAGTTTTGAAACCAAAATACAACACCGACTCACTGAAAGCTGCTGCGGTAAAATTAGCTACCGAATCGGATATCGTTATTTTTGTTGGAGGTTTAAATAAAAACACGCAACAAGACAGCGAAGGCGACGACCGTCGTTCAATGACCTTGCCTTTCGGGCAAAACGAACTGATTGCTGAAATACAAAAAGTGAATAAAAACGTGGTGTTGGTTATGCTCAGTGGTAATGCTTATGAAATGCCATGGATAAAGCAAACTACAACGCTTGTTCAGGCTTGGTATATTGGTTCCGAAGCCGGACATGCCATCGCCAATGTACTCTCGGGTGAGGTGAATCCGAGCGGAAAACTGCCGTTTACTTTTCCGGTAAAACTTGCCGATAATAGTGCGCACGCATTTGGTGCTATTTCGTATCCGGGCGACAGCATAAATCAATACTACAAAGATGATATTTTGGTGGGTTACCGTTGGCACGACACCAAGAAAATTGCACCTCAATTTCCATTTGGTTATGGCTTGAGTTATACCACTTTTGGGTATGGAAAAGCAACTGCCGATAAAAAGAAAATGTCGTCTGACGAAACTATCGAAATTTCGGTGCCTGTAAAAAATACGGGTACTGTTAAAGGAAAAGAAATTGTACAGCTATATGTCAAAGACCTGAAATCGACCGAAATGCGTCCCGAAAAAGAACTGAAACATTTTGCCAAAGTGGAACTCAATCCGGGCGAAGAAAGGCTAATTACTTTCAAACTCGACAAAACAGCCTTGCAATTTTATAGCGATGTAAAAAAAGACTGGATCACCGAAGCCGGAAAATTTACCGTCATGATTGGCGCTTCGTCGCGCGATATAAAAGCAAAAGTGGATTTCGAATTGCAATAAACAAATAAATAAGATAGCTTAGCCCTAATTTCAGCGCTAAGCTATTTTTTTTTGTGCAAGAAAGTATATAATTGTTTAGCAAACTGTATTTCTTGTGTTTTTTTATTTACATCTGTTTAAAAGGGGGAAATTTGAAAATCAAAGACGGAATTGTAAAAGAAAAACACGGTTATTTGAAAAACAATTTCACATATTATAATTAATTTTGCCATTGTAAGATGTTGAAAATGAAAACAGACTATTTTTTTTCTGTTTCATCAACAACTACGATAACCTTTTATTCAAAAATTTAATATGACTTCACGTGAAAGAGTGCTTGCGGCCATCCGCCATGAGCAACCCGACCAAGTTCCCGTTGATATGGGAGCAACTCCAAGTTCAGGTATTTCTGCCATAGCTTACAGCAATCTCGTTAAACATTTAGGAAAAGACTTACCAACACGCATTTATGATGTGGTGCAACAATTGGCACAGCCCGATATGGAAATTATTAATCAATTTGGTATTGATGTACTTGATGTCGGTCGCATGTTCAATGATAAAGATGAAGATTGGTATCCAATTACCATGGCTAATGGTGATACTGCTTACTATCCGGTGTGGTTTAAACCCGTTTTGCAAGCTGATGGTTCGTATGTAACTTACGATACCGATGGCACAACCAGACTTGCTCACATGCCTATTGGAGCCACTTTTTTTGATCAAACTTACTTCCCTTATTTAGATGGTTATCCTGAGAATTATGACAACTTGGACGCAGAAATGGGTCGCATACTTTGGGCACGCTATGCTCATAGTCCGTGGGATCATGCTTCGGAAGATGACTTTTGGCCAAAACTTCGCGAAAAAGCCTTGTGGTTGCGCGAAAATACCGACAAAGCTTTGCTCATTGTGTGTGGTTGTAATCTATTTGAATGGGGAACTTTCCTTCGCCGCATGGATAACTTCCTGATGGATTTGATGTGTGATCCCGAAAATGTTGAACGCTTGCTGGATGAATTATTGAAACGACATTTGGCAACACTCGAAAAAGTGTGTCATTATTTGGGTGATGTGGTGGATATTATCCGTTTTGGTGATGACTTGGGTATGACCAATGGTCCATTTATGGGTGCTGATACCTATGATGAACTTTTTAAACCACGTCATAAAATCCTTTGCGACTACGTGAAAGAACATAGCTCTATGCACACTTTTATACACTCTTGCGGTTCTATTTCTATGCTTATTCCTGGTTTGCTTGAAGCCGGAATTGAAATCCTGAACCCTGTTCAAACCAATTGTGCTCACATGGAACCTGATTATTTGAAAAAGGAATTTGGCGACAAGGCTACATTCTGGGGAGGCGGTATCGAAACTGTTGGAACTCTGAATACTGGTACACCTGAACAAATTCGTACACAAATTTTTGAGCGTTTGGATATTTTCAACAAAGGCGGTGGATTTGTTTTTAATACAGTCCATAATATTCTACCTGACGTTCCACCACAAAATATTGTGGCTATGTTCGATGCTATCAAAGAATACAATACGCCTAAGTCCTAAAGGGGAAATAAATACATTGAGAACATTCAAATTGTAAATGAATAAATTGTAAATAAAAAGATGACAACAATTCTAGGTTTATTATTAATATTTATCGGCGCATTTTCGTCAGGTAGTTTCGCTGTGCCATTTGGTGGAGTAAAAGGTTGGAAATGGGAAAATTACTGGTTATCAACCGGTTTGTTCTCCTTTATTATACTTCCTTTAATTGTTTGTTTACTTTTAGTAAATAATTTTGGAGGTTTGATATCTAATGTATCATCATCCGATTTTTGGGCTATCTTCATTATGGGTGCTGTGTATGGCATTGGTAGCTTAACATTTGGATTATCCATGCGTTATTTGGGTTTGTCATTGGGATATGCTTTGTCGCTGGGATTGATGGCAGCCATTGGCACACTCGTCCCTCCGGCTTTGGATGGTCGTTTTGGTATGTTGATTGATTCATTCAATGGCAATATGGTGTTGGTTGGCATCCTCATTTCGCTGGTTGGAATTGCGGGTATTGCAATTGCCGGATATCAGAAAGACCAGTTTAACTCAAAGAAAGAAAAAGATGAGAGCAGTGAATTCGACTTCAAAAAAGGTGTAATTGCGGCTTTGTTAACCGGCGTTTTGGCTTCAGCCATGTCGTTGGGTATCGAAAAAGGCAATGTTGTGAGCAACTTGGCTGTTGAAAGTGGCACAAATCCACTTTTTAGTGGAAATCCCACGATGTTAATCATGTTGTTGGGTACATTTTTAACCACATTGATTTGGTGTACATATTTGATGATAAAAAACAAAACATTAGTGGAATTTAAAAAATATAGCACTGCAATAAGTCTTAAAAATATAGCCATGACAGGATTAGCCGGGTCGCTTTGGTACTTACAATTCATTTTCTTTGGAGCTGGTAAAAGCATGTTAGGACAATATACTTTTGCGGCTTGGGGTATACTTATGGCTTTTACCATTGTTATTGCCATGCTTTGGGGTTTGTTCAAAGGCGAATGGAAAGGCATTCCTTCGAAAACAAGATTAATTATGTTTATCTCTTTGGGAGTTATTATTATCGGAACGTTTATTATCGGTTTATTTAATAATTAAAGAGCAAAGAGCCAAGAACAAAGAGCCAAGACAAAAGATAAAAGATAAAAGACAAGGAAAAGAACAAAGAGCAAAGAGCAAAGACCAATTAACAGATGAACCAATTAACAGATTAACCAATTAACCGATGAACTAATTAACCGATGAACCAATCAACAAATGAACCAATTAACTAATCAACTATCATGGAACACGAAATAGTAAGAACTTACTCAAAACCATACAAGCGTTTTTGTTTGGCATTAGATTTAAAAAATGATCCGGAATTAATTGCCGAATACTTGAAATATCATTCACCTGAGCATTTTTGGAATGTAATTGGTGAAGGAATTAAAAAAGCTGGTGTAGATGTTATGGACATTTATAATGTAGACAACCGCTTGTTTATGATATGTGAAATGCCAGTGGAAGTTGATTTGGAAGAAGCGTGGCAAAAAATGGGCACCTATGAGCGTCAAACCGAATGGGCAGCATTGATGAGTAAATTTCAGCAAGCACTACCCGGACATAAATTGGAATGGGTAAAAATGAATAAAGTATATCAAAATCCCGAATAAATGTAAAAATTATTACAGCTTTGGAATAGTTTAGTTTTTAAATCTGAGAATGCAATTTTTGATATCCTTCAGGAGTAGTCAGGGTATATTTTTTGAACATGGTAGAGAAATAACTATAATTAGTAATCCCAACCTTTTCGGCCACCTGGCAAATTGATAAATTTGTTGTAACCAGTAGCATCTGAGCACGTTCAATCCGTTTTCTGTTGACATATTCCATGGGTCGAACTCCCATTATTTCGTTAAATATCTTTGAGAAATAATCATCACTAAGGAAAATCTGGGCAGATAAATCGCTAAGGGTGATTTTTTTATTCAGGTTTTGATCAATGTAATGATATACCTTGCTTAATTTAGCTTTCGATTGTAAATTAGGTGTTTTTTCAATTGAGTTCTCAGCAATAAATCTCGACGTAAGTTGAAGCATAATCCCTTGTGATTCAATAAACTCTGAAAAATTCTGGTTGTTCATTCGTTGAGAAAAAGAAAGCACTGTATTTTGGTTGTCATAAGTTGCCGGATCAGGGTTAACAATTCTACGCCCCGGATTTAATTCATTCAACCTTTTGAACAAATTAAAATCTTCCGGTCTGGCATCGACTAAATAATTGAATTGAAACAAATCGTACATTCCAATATTATCAACGATTTCATCCAGGAAGCACAAATAAAAATGCCCCATCGTTTCATTGCATTTATAGGAATGAAAAGTGAACTTTGGAATAAGAAATAGTTTTCCTGAAGTAAGATGAAATTCCTGGTTGTTATAATACACCCAACCTTCACCTTCAGTAATAAGATAAAGCCTTGAAAATGGGCTAATTACTTCTTTGAATTTCCACCAATTCCCAACAACATCAAAACTATTGAAAAGAAGTGTTTGCCTGATTAACATTGATTTGCTTTCTATATATTCAATTGAAAAACTTCAAAATAAAAATGCCTGTTTATTTAAATCAAACCGGATATCACAAAAATAATTACATGTAATTTTTTCGGTATTCCGATGGTAATATTCCGTACTCTTCTTTAAAGTATTTTGAAAAGTATTTGGGGCTATTGTAACCTACTTCGTAAGCAACTTCCGATATGGTTAAATCACTCTTCTCCAGTAGATTTGCTGCTTTCCGCAAACGAATAGAACGAACATATTCGCTGGTAGTTTTACCTGTAAGCGCCGACATTTTTTTGTTTAAATATACAGTACTCATTCCAATCAATTTACTTAAATCCTCTATTCCAAATTCGGAATCAGCAATTTTTTCAAGTGTATATTTGTTGACTTTTTCTAGTAGTTTTTCATCTAAAGTAGGTAAGTTTACTTCCGAAATACTCAAACCCGACTGATTGTTTAATTTCGAACGCTGCTCATCTTTTTTTAACAATAAATTGCGGATACGGGCTTTCAGTACACCTACATTGAATGGTTTTGAAATGTATTCGTCGGCTCCGGCTTCAAATCCTGTAATTTTATCGTCGTCCAATGTATTTGCAGTAAGTAAAACTACCGGAATGTGCGAAGTATTTACCTCTGTTTTTACTTTTCGACAAAATTCAAAGCCATCCATTTCGGGCATGGTAACATCCGAAACAATAATGTCGGGCAAAAAGCGATTCGCTTTTTCGTACGCAATTTGTCCGTTATTTGCTTCTATCACATTATATAAACTGCGTAGGTTTTCGACCAAATAAAATCGAAAATCGTCGTTATCGTCAACTAAAAGTATCGTTTTTGCTTTTTTTGAAATAGAATCCATGGTTGGTATTTTCATGCTTTCCAACGAAACAACTAATTCCTCCTCGGGTAAATCTTCTTTTATAACCGGTGCCCTTTCTTCAGTCATTGGCAGTTCAATTATAAAGCTGGTTCCTTTGTCAATTTCACTTTCAACGTGTATATTCCCATTGTGTAGTCGAACAAATTCGTAGGTTATTGAAAGTCCAATTCCGGTACCCATATCGGCAATTGCGCCTTGATTATCGACCTGATAAAAAGGTTTAAAAATGTTTGAAATTTTGCTTTTGTCGATGCCTATTCCTGTATCGGTCACTTCTATGCGTATAGGCAAATCAATCCCTTCTGTGTACTGAATATTTACTTCGACCGAGCCATGATTTGGTGTGAATTTGAAAGCATTGGAAAGTAAATTAAACAAAATGCGTTCTAATTTATTGTGGTCGAAATTAGTATATAATTCTTCTACATTACTTTTTACGGTAAGCTTAATGTTCTTATTTTGAGATATATCCATAAAAGGTAAAACTATGTCTTTTATGAAACTTACAATATCACCCATCACGGGGTGATAAGTTATTTCGCCTACTTCCAACTTGCGGAAATCGAGAAGTTGGTTTACAATAAAAAGAAGTCGTTTTGCATTTCGCAAAACCATAGTCAAATTGTTTTTAATACCGGCATCAATATTTTTGGCCAGCATATTCTCAATTGGTAACATGATTAACGAAACAGGAGTGCGTAATTCATGACTTAGATTAGTGAAGAACTTCACCTTCATGGCGCTAATCTCCTCTATATGTTGCCGTTCCTGATGCTCTTTGCTTAAACGCAATTCAAAAGTAGCTCTATCTATCAAGTATCTGTATATGAATACTATAAGAACACTTATAATTATAAAATAGAGTAAAAAAGCTGGCCAACTTAACCAAAACGGAGGTTCAACTTCAATAATTAATGAGGTAGGTTTGGAGTCGGTAAAAGTCCCATTATTTTTAACCCGAACATTGAAGGTGTATGTGCCACGACTAAGGTTGTTATAAGTTGCTTTGGGGTTTGATGCATCTATTGTAATCCATTTATCATCGAAACCTTTGAGTTGATACTCGTAGTTGTTTTTTTCGGGGTGTAGAAAATCTAAAGCGGTAAATGCAATTGTAATGGTGCTTTCATCATGTTTTAGTGATATGCTTGGAGTAAACGACAATGATTTTTTGAGTAAAACCCGTCCTGAAATATTATCACCTATAGCGATTAAATTATTATTTATATATAAATTTGTAAGTACTACATTTTGAAGTGTTTTCTCTGGTTTAATATCATCAGGATTAATGACGTTAAAACCATTGATGCCACCAAAAAACAATTTTCCGTTTTTGCTTTGATAAGCCGATTTCCCGTTAAATTTATTGTCTTGTAAACCATCTTCTTTACCGAAGCGAATAATATTCGTCTTTATATCATTAAGTTGACCATAATCAATTATCTTAATCATATATATTCCCGTTGTAGTGCTTAACCACACAGCATTTTCTTTATCAACAATTACCATGTTAATGGATTTGTTTTCGAGTCCGGGTTCAGTATTCAAAAAATGATAATTTCCGGTAGTAATATTCAATACAGCTAAACCATTTTGAGTTGCTATCCAAAAGTATCCTTTCTTATCCTGAGCTATTGAATTGATGTAATTTCGTTCGGCAAATCTATCGTTATTTTTGTTGAATTCTAAATATTTATGAAATTTGCCATTAGGTTTGAGTACTGTTATTCCCCATGCCGATCCAAATAACAAATTGTTTTCATTATCTTTCAATGAACATTCAATGGTTGAATACCTGTTTCTTTCACTATTGAAAGAGACGAACATATTTACCGTTTCATCGAATTTATAAAAACCTACGTTTAGTGTCCCTATCCATATAGCTTGGTTCGCATCTTCAACCAGACTCCAAATATTGTTGTCGGGTAAAACAGGATTACTTATAACATTATTAAAGTAATGTATAAATTTTTTTCCATCGTAACAATATAGGCCATCCATATAAGTGCCAATCCAAAGTCGTCCCTTAGTGTCAAATAAAAGCGAAACAATAGTATTGTCGATATTACCGTTGCTATTGTAATTTACGTAGTTGTAGGTGTTGGTTTTAATGTTGTATTTAAATAAACCTTTCCCGTTAGTTCCTATAAAAATATTGCCTTCATTGTCTTCTACAAAGCAATTGATATCATTGTTGCTGGATAATCCGGGTATTTTATTTGTTGAGAAACGCCGATTAAGCGGATGATAATAATCAACTCCTTGTTTATAAGTGCCAACCCAAATAGCACCATCGGCATCAGGAAAAAGTGCCGTAATAGTGTTTTCGGAGAGTGAAAAATTGTTTTTTTCATCCTCTAAAATGCTTTTATAGCTGAAATTGAATGGATTTAATAAGCATATTCCTCCATGATCGGTTGCTATCCAAATTGTACTATTTTCATCTTCAATCACTGAACGAATTGGAAATGAATTAAAAGGCGCCCCCCTAAGTTCATTTTTGAAATCAGTAAACTTATTGGTTTTGGTATCAAAAAGATAAAGTAAAGATGAATTGAGAGTTACCCACAGATTATTTCTTTTATCTACATATAATGATCTGTTATATGTATTTTTTGAATTTGTAAGGTTTTTGAGTCGATTTGTGATTTTTCCATTTTTAGTGTTAATTTTATAAAGCATACAAGATCTATCAATTAACCAAAGGTTATCGTCATTGTCGAAACAGCCGTTTTCGTAAAAAATTTCCCGATTGTCTTTTTGAACTTTAATAATTGATTTAGTCTTATGATTATAAATTTTAACTTCTAAATTATTAACAAAGTGCGCGGTAATATTTTTTCCGCAAACAATATTTAACAAATAATTATCGGTAATACCACGTTGTGAGAGTATTGGTAGGCAATCAGAACTTACTTTCTCAAGCTGATAATCGAATGTGTTTAAACCCGTTTTGGTTTGAATCCATAGCACGTCATCCGCATCTTGTTTGAGAGATAACACATAATTGTTGTTTAATGAAGTAGGATTGCTCACATCATGTTTGTAGACCTGAGTATTATATCCATCGAATCGGTTTAGACCTAAATTTGTACCCACCCAAAGATGTCCTTGCTTATCACGTAAAATGGCATTGACCGAATTACTTGACAATCCTTGATCGGAATTAATATTTTTAAAGTAAAACTCGGCTTTTGTTGAGTTGATATTCCATGCGATTATGACAAGCATAATTAAAAGCCTGAATTTAAAAATTCGGTGAGATGATTTCATGTGATTCTCATTTAAGTGAACACAAAGATACAATCTGTGAGGCATATAATAAAATTTTTCAACATTTTACACTATAATTTTTAGTGTATAAAAAAGCCGCAAACAGAAAATGTTTGCGGCAAAATTATATTTTGAAAAATATTGAATTATTTTTCACAACTAATGCTACCATCTGCTTTAATTGTAACTTTTTTGCGAGTATCAGTGCTTTTTAAATAGACTAAATAATTGATTGAGCCATCATTTAAACTTAAGATTTCGCATTTTTTCATTGCTGTATATGTGCTGTAATGATTGCTTACAGCAACCGAAACGGCTGTAGGTACATTGGCGTATTCGAAACGTTCGGCTTTGAGTAAATATACATTTGAAGCATCGAAAACTAATTTTACAGGCTGTGCTGTTGCCAATGCAACCATCACCTCGGTTACAACTCCCTCACAAATAGTATCAGTTTCGGCATGGATTACTTTGTATCCGGAATAATTAGTACTGATATAACCGTTAATTTCGGCAGGTAATGAATCGATGGAAATCTCGTTTTTAAAGTAACGATCGTGTCCGTGATGTACTCCAGTTTGCGTGCTGTCATTTCCATGACGACCTCCATCTTTTCCACCATGCTTTCCGCCTTTATCGCCATGTTTTCCTTTACCATCCTTATGACCAAAATGCGTACTGTCGTTATGCGCACTATCACAAACCAAGCCTAAACTGTCTGCCATTAATCCCTTTGTAGCATTATTGCTATAAGAAATAACAATGCCGTTGGTGTTAAAAAAAACTTGTTCCCCTGTATTAAGTTCAGTCACTACTGTGTTATTCGATACTTTTGATAATACAATAGAAGCATCAGGAAAATTGTTAGCTACATAACTGTTTATTGTCCCTGCTGCTTCTGAAGTAAGAGACTCTAAACCTGCTAATTCGTCAGTTGTGCTTGTGCACGAAACCATTACTGTGGCAAAAGCCATTGCCATAAAAAAACTTTTTTTCATACTGTTGTAATTTTTAATTGTTTGTAAAAATGATAATTTTAAAAAAGAGAAGTAATCATTTTTCATACGGTTTTCAAATTTATTTTTGATACAAAATTATGTTTGAATTATTGGTTTTATAAACAATTTCAGTGAAAAGTAGCTTTCTTTCAACGGAATGCTTTTTTAAATTAATACAACTTTTTGAATCCCAATAAGTTGATTTCCATTTAGTATTTTAAGTAGAAAGATGCCACTTAATTCACTAACATTGATAGAGTTGTTGCTCAAAGTACCTTGTTTTACCATTATTCCTGATGTGTTAAATAACATGAAGTTAACCATTTTAGCTTCTGAATCTATATCTTTTACAAGCAATGATTTATTGCCCGGATTATAAGTAAAATTTATATTTTTGTTCGATTGTGGATTATTTAGAGCTGTTGTACTCATTAATTGCGCTTTCAGGAAGTTAATAACGGTTGTTTCGGTACTTGTAAGTGTAAAATCGCCTCCGCCATGTGTGCCGTTTGCCAAGAAAATGTATTGACTTTTGGACGTTCCAAAACGATTTGTTACGCCATTGTGGAAACGAACCGACTGATTGGCTCCGATATTACAATCTTTACCGCCATGCATCAAAAGAAAACTTGGTAATGGAGTATTTACATTCATGGTATCTACAAACGAAATGGGACTCGCAGCATCACAAAGTGCTTTATTTAAGCTAACTTGTGCGCCAATTAAAACTGACTCAGGAGAATTGGCATCACCATTGGCACCTGTGCAACGTGTTGTGCCTGCAAGTGCAATATCGGCATCCATATAGTAAAAATGCATAGGTGGAAACCAACTAACAGTAGCTTGAATGCGTGTTGCAGGGTCTGATGCTAAAGCTGCTCCCATCATCAATGATAAGTGAGCACCTGCTGAAGCACCCCACGAAGCTATTTTGTTCGGATTGATTGAATAAGTTGTCGCATTGGTTTTCAGAAATTTTACACATGCTTTTAGATCATCGAGTTGTGCTGGCCATCTTGCCTCGCTACTCAATCTATAATCTATGCTCACTACTGCAAAACCTGCTGTATTCAATGCTGAGAGTGATTGTGGGTTCGATTTGCTACCCATTTTAAATGCCCCACCATGAATCCAGATAACTACCGGAAATGGTCCCTCACCCGTAGAAGGAAGAAAAATGTCTAATTTACATGTTGACGAAGCTGTTGAATAACTTACATTTGTCCACGATCGGGTGCTTGTATCGCTGCTGTTAGCGCAGGCTGTTTGTGTAAAAATACTTGCCAATAGTATGGCAATAGTCAAATGTTTTCTCATGATTTTTGCTGAATTTTATTTATAATGAAAATGTTGTTTTGATTGGTAGTGCAAAAATAAGCTTAGTGTGGATTACTTTAAATTTAAATTAAGTTGAATTGTGATTATTGCACTTTGAATTGAAAAAATATGAGTGCGAAATGAACCGTTCAACTCATAAGCCGGATATAACAATTCAATTCATTGTTCAAACACTTCAATCATTTTTTATTTTTAGGTCTAAATAATGCTAAGTATTTTTGTAATTAATATTATATGCGTGTATATAATAAGTTAATTTTCTGTATTTTTGTAATTCAATAAACTAAAAGTCTATTTTTATGAAACAAACTTTACTTAGTAAACGATATGTATTGCTATATGCTTTAATTGCCGGTTTTTTAATGTCACTTACGCCATTTTCGTTGGCGTTTTTGCCCAATCGGCATGGCCCATCGCATCAGGATGTGCAATTGTTGGATGCATTTATGTTGCTTTTCTTAAATATCGCACTATTTTACAGTAGTTTGTGGGTAAATCTTTTACTTGTTGAAAAACCAAAATCACGTAAAATACTATTCAATGTGTTGGCTTATATTGGCTTTACACTTTTAGCCATCATCATACATAAACCAATTTGGTCGATGCTTGAGCATTTGTCCATTGGGTTTTTTATTCGCGACGAGTTAGGTCGCAATCTTATTATTTTCTCGATAAGTGCCATTGTTGCCAATGCATTTCATAGCTTTCAGCAAAATCAGCTAATGAAAAACAAAATTCTCGAAATTCAGCGTCAGAGTTTAGCCGGACAAATTGAATCGCTAAAGCAGCAAATTAATCCACATTTTTTTTTCAATTCGCTCAATACACTGAGTGGTTTGGCGCAGGAAGACACTCAGAAAACGTTGGAGTTTATCGAAAAGCTGTCTCAGGTATTTCGATATGTGCTCGAAATTCAGGAAAAGAACGTGGTTAGTGTTGACGAAGAAATGAATTTTGCTCGTGCCTATATTTATTTACTCAAAGTACGATTCGAAGAAAAATTCACCATCGATATTCATCCCGATTTGGACGATAATGCCATGGTGCCGTCGCTTTGTACCCAACTATTGCTCGAAAACTGTTTCAAGCATAATTCCATGAGCAACTCCCATCCATTAAAAATTGAGATTAAAACCGACAATGGGTATTTGGTAATTTGTAATTCTATAATGCAAATGAGCCAGACCAGCGGAAATGGCATTGGGCTAAAAAACTTGGACGAGCGAAGTAAATTACTCACTGGAAAGCCGATTGAAATTACAACGGATAATGAATGTTTTACTGTAAAAGTTCCTACAATTCAAAAACTATGAATATAATACTAATTGAAGATGAGGCAATTGCTATGCGCATGTTGCGTAAAGTGATTTTGGCAATTGAAAAGGATGCTGTAATTGTTGCGGAGTTGGAATCGATAGCTGATGCTCTACAATGGTTTGCTGCAAACAGAAATACAGCAGTAGATGTGATTTTCTCAGATATTCAATTGTCGGATGGTTTATCGTTCGAGATTTTCGAATCCATGTCGTTGCAATTGCCTGTAATTTTTACCACAGCATACAACGAATATGCTATACGGGCATTTAAAGTAAATGGAGTGGATTATTTGCTAAAGCCTATTCAGGAAAAAGAGGTAGAAGCAGCGTTAAACAAACTCAAACAAACAAAAACGCTTTTTAGTCAGCAACAAATGTCCGAAATTCAGCAGCTTATGCAGCAATTTCAACCCGTTCCTATACAGCTAAATCCTACTTTTTTGGCTTTTCAAAAGGAGAAGATTATTCCGGTAAAAAGCGAAAGTATTGCTTGGTTGAATACGCAAAATCAGATACTTACAGCAGTTTTAGTAAATAATCAGAAAATGCACTTGGAAGAAACTTTGGATAGTATCGAAAAGCGACTACCTAAAACGGAATTTTTTAGAGTTAACCGGCAATACATTGTCTCTCGAAAATCAATTTTAGAAGCAGAATTTTATTTCAATAACCGCTTGTCGTTAAAACTTTTGCCATCTGCACCTGAAACAGTAATTGTAAGTCGCGAGCGGGTAGCTTTATTTCGTAATTGGTTACAGGGTATTTTATAAGAGTTATTTCACGAATAAAAAATCCTCCCAGAGTTATTGAATTATAACTCTCGAAGGATTTTCAAATTTACATTAAAAGTTGTCTTGTCTTTATTCTTTGATCTTTGTTCTTTGTTCTTTACTCTCTTCTACTGTTTCACAATTTTATAAGTCGAACTTCCCAAATTATCAGTAACTTTTACCAAATAGGCTCCTTTTTGAAGTGTACTTCCCAACTCTATCGATTCATTGTTATACATATCAGTAGCAATTGACTCAACCAATGTGCCTTGTAGATTGTAGATGGCAATGGATTTTACGTTGCTGTTTTTTGATTTCAAACTGCAACTATTAATAAATGGCACAGGGAAAATTTCGACATTTACTTTGTAGTTGGTTAAGTTTTCCACTGCTGTAATACCTTGTAATCCCATCCACGGAATACCCATACCTGCCGTACTTTTAAACACGCGTCCATATACATTTTTATCGGCTTCAATATTTCCTGCATTAGCCAAATGTCCCCATTGGTGCATGTCGTCGTTGGCGCGAATCCATGTTTGGCCTTTGTCGATAGAGCGGTACATTGCTTCGGGACTTCCACTGGTGCTTTTTCCCCAAATATAAATAGCAGGATAATCGGTTCCAGGTGCCTCTTTGCCCAAAGCAAAAGCCGAACAGTTATAATTGTTAGTGCTTGTAAATGTCTTTGCTCCATCTACCGAGTATTTAATTTTTCCATTGCTATTCATCCATACATGACCTTCGTTGCCTAAAGCAAATTTTAAAATGCTTGAACCTCCTGTTCCAACATTTGATACTGCTTTGTAGGTTTTACTGCCATCTGTACTTACATAAACATAACCCGATGAAGTGTCTAAAATATAAAATTTTTGTGGATCAATAGCATCTGGTGTTGGGGTAGCATTTATTGTAAGCGAATTAATCAAATTCCAGGTTACACCTTTGTTTGTCGTCCAATAATGGCGCGTACCGTATGCTGTGTTATTTCCTTTCCAAAGAATGATATTTCCATCTGCCGAAATTGAAGTGGTAGCTGATCTTATTGTGTCGGGTAAAAATGGTAGTTGTGTCCAGCTAGCTCCATTGTTTTCACTCAATAAAACAACGGATGTGTTCGCATTTTTGCCATTTATTGATTGAGTTGTGTTAATGGTACGCACAATGCTGCTTGGTTTTGATGGTGCAAAAGCAAAACTTACCGATTGGCTTAGTGTTGTCGTAGGATAATTGTTGATATCAGTGTGTACAAAACCATTTATATCACCAATAGTTGTAATAAGTGGACCGTTTGGAATACTTATCATGCCTTGATTTACAGGTACAGTCTCTTCCAATCCATGCGAAACAACTTTCCAAACCGGCGAAGTTGCTGTAATATTCTGAGTAGCAAAAATGCCATTACCCGAAACAACAAATACCCAGCCAGGTTTGGCATGACTCATAGTGGCACAACCAGCCCAATGTAATGCGCGGCCTTGCATCCAACCTATGCCGTTGTTTTCCATGGTACAAACACCATTGTTGCTTTTGTTAATCCAGGTACTACCGCCGTTGGCACTATAATATACTTGGTCACCCCATCCCCAAGGTTGTTGAGCACTCCAATAGTTGTATGTTGTGGCTACAATTTTTAGTGGTGAATTCAAGTCAACAGCTATTCCACTCCAGTTACGACCTGTAACAGGTGTAATATTAAGCCACGACTTGGCATCCATATTGTATTTCATTACTGCTCCCGAAGTGGTGTAGGTGATATAAAGGTTTCTATCGAACATCGAAGTAGCCAAGCGTTGTGGCTTGCCGTTAGTAAAACCATTTATCGATTGCCAGGTAGCTCCAAAGTCACGGCTCACATGTACATTATTTCCTGTTTTAAAATTACCCACATAAATAGTAGAACAACCATTATCAGTTGCCGAATCGTAATCGAAATGTACAAAACTAAAGCTTGATTTTAAACCAATACTATCGGGGAAAGTAGTAATTCTGTTCCAAGTTTTACCTGCATCTAAACTTTTAAATAAGCCGTTGTTATATCGGGTACCAAAATACAGGATATTGCCGTTGGCAGGGTCAACCGCCAATGTTTCGCCTTTTTGTCGATCCGATCCATTACCGTTAGCCTTAAATTTAGCTGTAACATCAACAACATCCCAGGTATCACCGCGGTCGCTCGACCGCATTACGGCTGTAATTCCACCATTCCAATAGGTTGTTCCACCAACTGCATACACTTTATTGGGTGTGTTTGGGTCAATGGCAAAAGCCTCGGTTCCCATGTACGAAGTTTGTCCGGGAGATAACCACTCGTGTAACGGCTTCCAACTTTGTGTGCTCTCAATCCATCGTGAAATGCCGCCAACGTCAGTTTTGGCATAAAAAACATGGTCTTCAGTTATACTTTCTATTACAGAACATACATATCCACCTCCGCCAATATGAACATATCCGTACGAAGGCGATTGTGCTTTTATGAAACAAGGAAATAGTAATATTAGAAAGTAGAAAGTAAACTGAAATTTTTGTAGGGAGTTTTTCATTATAGTATTTTTAATAAAAATCAATCACTGTCAATTGATTAATAAGATTATTTGATTTGCTAAATTTAATATTTTATTATTTGGAAATTAAACTTTACAAAAATACAATCATTTATTTTACTAAGTATGCATAAAAAATAAATAACAGATGTATGAAATAAATCATTTTTCGAATAAATCAGTATTTTTACATGCTGTTATGATTTGAGACCTATATTGTTATTTTATAAATACCCTTGTATGATTATAAATGCTGTTATTTTGTACCGTGATTTTATATAATTCGATAAAATAACAATGTAAAAATAGTAACTTTAATTTTCTTATGTATGAAAAACAAAAACAAGCTTGAAATGAGGCATTCATTGAGGAGTTTTATTCTTCGTAATGCCAAGTTGGTTTTGTTGTTGTTCCTTTTAATGACAGGAAGTACAACATTTCAAATCTATGCTCAGCAGTCCCGTACAGTGAGTGGCGTTATTGTTGATGAAACAAAAACAGGCGTCCCGGGTGCCAGTGTAGTTATCGAAGGTACCTCAACTGGTACAGTGACGGATTTTGATGGGAAATTTTCCATTAGAGCCGGTTCAAACGATGTATTAATAATATCGTTTATAGGGTACAAAAAACAACGTATCAAAGTAGGTGAACAATCTATTATTAATGTTTCATTGATTAGCGACACGCAAATGCTCGACGAAATGCAGGTTGTGGCTTTTGGTAAACAAAAAAAATCGAGTGTAATCAGTTCTATTTCTACTATCGATACCAAAGAATTGAAAGTACCATCGAGTAACCTTACTACTTCTTTCGCCGGACGATTGGCGGGGGTAATTTCTTATCAAAAAGGGGGCGACCCAAGCGAAAACAATGTGGATTTCTTTGTACGTGGTGTGTCTACCATGGGTGCTTCGAGTAGTCCATTAATATTAATTGATGGAGTCGAAAGTTCTTCTACAGATCTTGCCCGTTTGCAACCTGACGATATTGCCACTTTCTCAATTATGAAAGATGCAACTTCTACTGCACTTTATGGCGCCCGCGGTGCCAATGGCGTAATGTTAGTAACTACCAAAGAAGGTAAAGAAGGACGTGCTAAATTTTCATTCCGTATCGAAAATAATACATCAATGCCTACCAGCACAGTTGATTTTGCCGATCCTGTAACCTATATGCTAATGCACAATGAAGCAACTTCGACACGTATTAAAAGCAATCCCGGTTTAGTGGAAGTTTATTATCCTGAAAAAATTGAAAATACCATTGCAGGGACTAATCCTTATGTTTATCCGGCAGTTGATTGGCAGGATATGTTGTTCAAGAAATCCACCAGCAACCAACGTTACAACTTTAATGTATCAGGTGGTAGCAAAGTAGCTCGTTATTATGTAGGTACAACCTACAATGTGGATAATGGAGTGTTAAAAGTGGATGGCACCAATAATTTCAATAATAACATTAGTTTAAATACTTACCAACTTCGTTCCAATGTGAATGTAAATATCACCAAATCAACCGAAGTTATTCTTCGCCTCGGTATAACAATGGATAATTATTCAGGACCGATTGATGGTGGTAATGGTTTGTATCGCAAAATGGTTATGGCGAGTCCTGTCGATTTTCCGGCTTATTATCCTAAAACTGATGATTTGTCATACATTCATCATGTTATGTTCGGAAATAAGCCTTATTTGTCGGGCTATATGTTGAATCCTTACGCCGACATGGTAAAAGGTTATAAAGAAACCTCCAAATCAACAGTTGTTTCTACTTTTGAATTAAAACAGGATTTGAATGCAATAACCAAAGGACTTACAGCCCGTGCATTATTTACAACCAACCGTTATGCCACAAGTGGTGCTAGTCGTTCATATTCGCCTTATTACTACAATGTTATGAAATCGGATTTCGATCCGTTGGCCAACAGCTACAAAGTAACAAATTTAAACCCACTTACTGGTCAGGAGTGGTTGTCGTTTTCGCAAGATTTACCTTTTGTGTCGACTACAACTTATGCTGAAGGTGCAATTAACTACGATCGCGTATTCAATAAACATGGTGTAAATATATTGTTAGTAGGTTATTTAAGAAATTATGATGTAACTGCCAATCAAGATCAAATTTCGAAAGGTACAGCACTAATTTCTACATTAGCCCGTCGTAATATGGGTGTTTCGGGTCGTTTGGCTTACAATTACGATTCACGCTTCTTTATTGAAGCCAACTTTGGATACAATGGCTCCGAACGTTTTGCTAAAGAAAATCGTTTTGGGTTTTTCCCTTCAATCGGTGGTGGTTGGTTAATTTCTAACGAAAAATTCTGGCAAGATAGATATAGTAGAATTATTTCAAAGTTAAAACTGAAAGCTACTTATGGTTTGGTAGGTAATGATAATTTGAGTAATGACCCGGCGGATCGTTATTTCTATCTCTCGGAAGTTAATTTGTCAAATCCGACTTATGGTTATGCCTTCGGACAAAATCGCAATTACAGCATGAATGGAGTTTCAATCAATCGCTATGCCAATGCTGATATCAGCTGGGAATTGTCAACAAAGGCCAATTATGGTATCGAAATTGAATTGCTAAATGCATTGGAGTTACAAGTAGATTATTTTACCGACAACCGTACCAATGTGTTGATGCAACGTTCCTATGTGCCTACAACTTTAGGTTTGACCGACTACAGTAAGGTTCGTGCAAATACCGGCTCAATAAGTAGTAAAGGGGTGGATGTTGCTCTTGATTACAAAAAGAATTTTAAAAACGGGGTTTGGATAACTTCGCATAATACCTTTACATACGCTACTAATAAAGTTACAAAAATTGATGAGCCGGATTATAGTTTAACGCCCTGGTTGTCAAAAATTGGAAATAACTGGAATCAGGAGTATGGTTATGTAGCTGAGCGTCTTTTTGTCGACGAACAGGATATAAATAACTCACCCGATCAAAAAAGCAGCTTTGGTACAGTGGAAGCGGGTGATATTAAATACAAAGATATCAACGAAGATGGAAAAATTGATACTTACGACCGTGTAGCTATTGGTTACCCTAAAGTTCCCGAAATTACTTATGGTTTTGGTATTTCTGC
>CAMBSB010000030.1 GCA_945870155.1 Paludibacter jiangxiensis
TCTTGAAACAAAAAAGTATGCAAAAAAAACACCTCACCCGTCCTGCGGACACCCTCTCCAACTGGAGAGGGAAAAAGGTATAAAGTGTTTGACTTCGCCCACTTCGCTCGAAAAACTTACGCTCGGTAGGCTCAAATCGTCCAAACTCCTTCCGACGGAATACGTCGGAACTCAAACACGGACGATTTTTAACCGCCTACCTCACTTGTTTTTCGGCTCACCGGACGAGGTCAGTCCGATTCCGAAAGGTAGTGGTCAAATTATATGTTTTAAATTCAATATGTTATATGTATAATCAAATTTTGTCATGTACTAAAAAAGTAAATTTACAATTATAATCAATTATAAATCAATTCATTTAATAACTTGCGAAAGTTGAGTTATAATTATTACATTCAACTACTAATACAATTTTAATATGAACAAATCGAGTAAAAGCATATTTATATTGCTGATAATGTGTTTATTCTCATTAGGAATGAAAGCTCAGGTAGTAAATACAACAACTGACATTTTGTGGCCGTTCGATTTAGGAAGTGCCGGACAAGTAGCCACATATACCACTGGCACAAAAGATTATTTTAGTCAGGATTATGTGTTGGTGGGAAGTAATTTAAGTTATAAAGATTTCAGAGCAAGCACTGCCGATGGCAATACTTATACACGTTTCCAGCCTTTGATACAAACAGGAGCTCCATCTGAAATAGATTTGATTGCTTTTACTGTTAAACCAAAGTCGGGTTTAAGTTTTACTCCTACAAGTGTTTCGTTTTCGTGTATGCGTTATGGTACAGATGGAGGAAGTATTGATGTAAGCTGGAAATCGACCAATGGCACTGTTACCACACTTCAAACGGCAATTAAACCGAACAGGGACAATAATGCGGCAGGAGGTTCTATTATAAACATCGATTTAAGTACTCTTGGCATACCTGCATCGGCGGGAGAGTGTTCATTGCAAATTTACGTTTATGCATTGGGAAACACAAAACAAGCCGGACTTGCCGATGTAAAAATAACCGGAAAAGTGGAGGGAACTATAAATAATGTTGCTTCGTATAAGCTTACAACATCTGTTTCTCCTTTATTGGCTGGGAGTATTGCTAATGTTCCCGGCGGTAATCAGTTCGACGAAGGAACTGATGTAGTATTAACTGCTACTCGAAATTTTGGTTATGTATTCTCGCATTGGGCTAATGAAGTTGATGCAGTTGTTTCGTCTCAAAATCCTTATACGCAAAAGATGACTGCCAACACAAGTTTGAAAGCAGTTTTTACACCTATAAATACCTACGAACTTAAATTCAATGTGCGCGGTGGAGCAGTAGATTATATGATTACGGTACAGCCAGCTCCAACTATTGTCGATACCAGAAAAATGTACGAAGAAGGAACCAATGTAACACTTAATGCGGGCAATAATCCTTTATTTACTTTCAATAATTGGGGTACGGGCGAAACAAATGCTCAACTCATTGTTCCAATGTCATCGAACAAAGAAATAACAGCGGTGTATAGTTCTGTTGATTATATTGCAGGTTGGGATTTTTATTTTGCAGGAGCAAGCAGTCGAACCGCCGATTTTTATTCCAATGGAGATAATCAAACTTCTACACTTATTCTGCGAAATACTGAAGGTACAATACAAGGTTGGCTGGATAAGTCACAGGTAGCCGGGGGTGGTTACGAAGGTAAACCGGCCGCTGTAAACTGGAAACCGCTTGCCGATAAGTATTATTATCAGTTGAGTTTCAACGCAACGGATTTTACCGACATGAGTGTTTCATCGGCTATGTTGCTCAATTACAATGCCTATTCCATTCAACGAATTGAGTATTCTATTGATGGTACAAACTTTATAAAATTGGATTCAATTGAAATGACAACCCCAAAAGTATGGTATCCAAAAACAGTAGCATTGCCCATTGCAGCCAATCATGCTCCGAAAGTTTATATACGCTGGATACCCAATTACAATTCAACAGTAGTAGGAACTGCATTTACCAACGATGGAACTTCATTAGCCGAGATATTTATTTTTGGTAAAACAGCGGTTTTAAACGATGGTGTAGCTCCGGTCTTAGTTTCAACAGTGCCAGCAAACAATGGAACAGGAGCTTCTACGACCGGAAAAATTGTATTAACTTTCGACGAAAAGATACAAATTGCAAACGGAACCACTGCAACACTGGGAGCTAAAACGCTTAGTCCGGTAGTTTCAGGAAAAACAATAACTTTCTCATACACAGGGCTCGATTATAACGCGGCATATACATTTACTTTAGCTGCCAATACAGTTTCCGATTTAGGTGGAAATCTATTAACTTCTGCTATCAATATAACTTTCAATTCTATGAATCGTCCGGTAGTTACCAAGAAATCTTTCGATTTTGTTGTTGGCGTAAATGGCGATTTTAAAGCAGCTTTAGCAGCAGCTCAAACAGCTTCAACAAGTGGTAACCGTTTCCATATTTTCTTTCCCAATGGTGAATATAATATTGGCGCAAATACGGGCGATGCAAATCAAAAAACAACCATTGCTTTGCCAAAAATATCCTATATAGGTCAAAGTTCGGATGGAGTTGTGCTATATAACAAGAATACAACTGAAGGAATCGGCAGCACTGCCACCATGTATTTTACAAGTTCAGCCAATGACCTTTATTTACAGGATATGACTTTGAGAAATAAAGATTTCAGAAATGGAACTTCTATGGGTCGTTGTGTTGCTTTACAGGATCAGGGTACGAAAAACATTTATAAAAACGTTAAACTCCAAAGTAATCAGGATACTTATTATTCAGGAAGCGGACGTTTGTATTTCGAAAATAGTGCATTGCATGGTACTGTAGATTATCTTTGCGGAGGAGGCGACGTGTTTTTCAACGAATGTTTGCTTTATCTCGAAGAACGTAGTGGAAATGTTATTACAGCACCTGCAACCAGTTCAAGTTGGGGTTATGTGTTCTCTAATTGTACTATCGATGGTTTTCCAATTAATAATAATAGTTATCGTTTAGGTCGTCCGTGGCAAAATGCTCCACGTTCAATATATATTAATACTAAAATGAACATTCTTCCTGCTGCTGATGGTTGGACCGAAATGGGCGTTGTTCCGGGTTTATTTGCCGAATACAACAGTGTAACTTCCACGGGAGCCATTGTTGATTTAAGTATGCGCAAAAAATCATTTACTTACAATGGTGTAACCACTCCTGTAAATCCATATCTTACAGCTCAACAAGCAGCTTCGTACACCATCGAAAATGTATTGGGAGGAGCAGATGCCTGGCAACCAAAATTATACACCGATCAGGCTTCGGCACCCATAATTAGTTTAACGGGAAATACCTTAAACTGGGACAATAATAACTATGTGCTTTGCTGGGCTATTTTTGAAGATGGTAAATTTAAAGAATTTGTAACTACAAATAGCTATAATCTACCAACAGCTTTCGGCGGTGCAACTTTTCAAGCTAATTATACAGTACGAGCAGCCAACGAAATGGGAGGGTTAAGTGTACCGTCAAATACTATAGAATATATCGCTACAGGGATTGATAATCCAACCTTCAATGCTGTGAAAATTAGCGAAGATTATTTTACCATCGAAGGCAAAAAACTCAATACATTAGTCGGATTTAAAGGTGTAGTTATCATTCGATCAAAGTATTCCAATGGCTTCATTTCTTCAGAAAGATTACTCAAAACAATATATTAAGTATTGAATTAATTGTTTGATAAGCAGTTTGAAGTAATTTTCAGACTGCTTATCTTAATTTTACCTGAATGGTTAAATTTAGATAAAATAACAATAAATAATTGATTATTATTACAATAGTATTAACTTTATCGTCGTGAAAATAAACTAATTTATAATTTAATAATTATCAGATTTAAATATGAAGAATTATTTAAAATTACTAGCAGTTATAGCTTTTTTGCTTGTTTTAATGGCTGCTAAAAACCGTCCGGTTCATATTTTTATGGCTGGCGATAGTACCATGGCTAATAAGCCTTTTTATAAAAATGTAACCGACTCGCTCACAGGTGAAATATCACATGAGATTTTTCTCGAACGTGGTTGGGGACAACTGCTTCCGGAGTATTTTGGCGAAAATGTGATAATTAAAAACTTAGCTCAAAATGGGCGAAGTACCAAAACTTTTGTAACTGAAGGTTGGTGGGAAAAAATTATTTCCAATGTTCAAAAAGGCGATTTTGTGGTAATTCAGTTTGGTCACAACGATAGTTCATTAACAAAGTCAGGACGTACCACGCCGGATGAATACAGGTCATACCTCATTCGTTTTGTTGACGAAGTGAAAGCAAAAGGCGGAAATCCTATTTTGTGTACTTCGGTGGCTCGACGCAAATTTGATAAAGAAGGCTTGTTGGTCGATACGCATGGTGTTTATCCTGAAATTGCCCGACAAGTTGCAAAAGACAAGAAAATACCTTTAATTGATATGCAAAAACAGACTTCGGAGTGGCTGACGGCAGAAGGAGTAGCAAAATCGAAACAGTTTTTCCATAAATATGCTCCGGGAGTGAGTAAACTTTTCCCAAAAGGACTGGACGACAATACGCATTTCAACGAAAAAGGGGCAAACATCGTAGCCGGTTTTTTTGTTGATGCTATAAAAACTCAAAAAATAACAATATTGACAAACGAACTGAAGGAAAATATAAAACCTTATGTTTCGCAGGTTTGGGTTTCGGATTTAGGCAATGGTAAATACAAAAATCCTGTGCTTTATGCCGATTATTCCGACCCCGATGTGTGTCGCGTTGGTAAGGATTATTACATGGTGGCTTCATCGTTCGGCAATACACCGGGGCTTCCAATTTTGCATTCAAACGATTTGGTAAACTGGACTTTAGTTAGTTACGCAATTCAAAATTTAACTCCGGAATCGGTTTTTAAAACCATGCAACACGGTAATGGCGTTTGGGCACCAAGCATCCGCTATCACAACAATGAGTTTTACATCTATTATGGTGACCCTGATTTTGGAATTTATATGACCAAAGCAAAACGTGTAACCGACAAATGGTCGCCACTTACTTTGGTTAAAGAAGGCAAAGGATTAATTGACGCTTGCCCGTTTTGGGACGAAGATGGACGTGCTTACGTGGCTCACGGATACGCCGGCAGTCGTGCAGGTATGAAAAGTGTGTTGGGTGTTTTCGAGATGACTCCCGATGGAAAAAAAGCTATTACTGAAAGTCGCTTGGTATTTGATGGACACCCAGAGCATACCACAGTGGAAGGTGCAAAATTCTATAAACGAGATGATTATTATTATATTTTTGCTCCTGCTGGCGGTGTAAAACCGGGATGGCAGTTGGCAATGCGCTCAAAAAGTATTTACGGACCGTACGAAGCGAAAATGGTTTTGGCGCAAGGAAAATCTGAGATTAACGGACCACATCAAGGTGCGTGGATAGATACACCCGATGGGAAAGAAGACTGGTTTATGCATTTTCAGGATTTGTATGCTTATGGTCGGGTAGTGCATTTGCAACCCATGCGTTGGGTAAACGATTGGCCGGTGATGGGCGAGGACAAAGATGGTGATGGTTGTGGAACTCCACTTACATCGTATCAAAAACCTAATGTTGGAAAAACCTATCCTATTGCAACACCGCTGGAAAATGACGACTTTGATGGTCTTACGCTCGGACTTCAATGGCAATGGCAAGCCAACAGCAACCCACTTTGGTCATTTGCAGCTGGTGATAAGGGCTATTTGCGACTTTTTGCATGGGAAACCATAGGCCTAGCTAAAAACCTGTGGGATGCGCCGGCTTTGCTGTTACAAAAATTTCCTGCTCCCAACTTTAAAGCTACAACTAAACTTAGTTTTTCACCTTTCAAAAATGGCGAACGTGCCGGATTAGTCGTAATGGGTCAGGATTATGCTGCTGTTACAATCGATAGCACTGACAAAGGACTAAGCTTGAATTTTGTAACTTGTAAAAATGCACCCGCCGGAAATGCCGAAACGCTGATTAACTCCATTCCTTTCATTGGCAAGGAAGTTTATTTAAGAGTAGAATTAAAACAAACCCGTTCGCTTAACAAAGAAAACATATTACAACCCAAAGCAAATTGTACTTTTAGTTACAGTACGGATGGCAAAAAGTTTGTTGTTATTGGCGAAGACTTTGCAGCTTGGGAAGGAAAATGGATAGGAGCGAAGGTAGGTGTTTTCTGTCAGCGACCAAAACCATTAAATGATTCGGGCTATGCAGATTTCGATTGGTTTAAAATAGAAAAATAAATAATTATTCGATTTTTTTATTTCAACAACAAAATTGTAAATATAAACCTTATTGCACTAGTAATCAGTTAAATGTCTATCTCTAAATCTAATCAAATGCCTTTTTGATGTACGAAATGTTGTGTGGGACATAAATTAATGTGTGAATCTTCCAAAAAATTGATAAACTTTTGTAAGGTTTATATTATTTGAATATTATATCTTTGTATTCTAATATCAAGTATATTTAAAATAGCTTGGTTGTTTGACGACTTTATACAATTAATCATTAAATCCCCAAAAAAATGAAAACATTCAAATTTATTGCAATTATTGCATCAGTTGTATTTTTTACAACATCTTGTGTCGAGAATTCGGGAAAGTACAAATCCATTGTTTCTCAACGTGATTCATTGGCAATGGAAAAGCAAGCTCTGGATTCTAATTACAATCAAACTCTTGTGCTTTTGAACGATATTGAATCAGGATTTTCAAAAATTAATGAAAGTCAAAGTCAAATGAAGGTTAATCTCAAGGGAATAGAAGGAAAAAAGAATAACAAAAGAGAAATAATTGGTGCTCAAATGCAAGCAATAAAAGAAACGCTTGAGCAAAATAAATTAAAAATTGAAGAACTAAAGCAACTGGCAGCTAAAAATGGTAGAACAAATAACCTGTTGTCAGAAACTATTAAACGTCTGCAAAAAGAGATGGATGATAAGGTTGTACTAATTGAAACATTACAATTAGAACTAGATCAAAAAAATATTAAAATTGTAGAACTTACTTCAACTATTGACAATCAAAGTAAAAATATTGCAGAACAGCAAACAGTATTGGAACAGCAAACTTCTACAATCAAAGTACAGGATACTGACCTGAATACAGTGTGGTATTGCATAGCAACGTCAAAAAAATTAAAAGAAACTAAGGTTATCACAGCAGGCGGGCTTTTTCAATCTAAAAAAGTTTTGGATACCGAATTTGATAGTACAGCATTTACTCAGGCAGATATGAGAAATATCTCTTCTATTCCTACGAATAGTAAAAGTATAAAAATTCTCTCTATTCACCCTAAAAACACTTATAATTTAGTTAAGGATGATAGTAAAAATATTTCAATTGAAATTACCAATCCTTCAAAATTCTGGAGTGTTTCTAAATACTTAGTAGTTCAAATATAGTTTTAAATTCAGATTATTTTGCAATTCAAAAATGCAACCCCTCGTAATTTTACGAGGGGTTTTTTAATTTCATAAACTCAAATGAATACTTGTTTAACAAAACTAATACAGAGATTTATAATATGGGTTTATATGTTTGGAATTTTAAATAAATATGTTTACATTTGATGCTTGATTGCCACAATAAAATATAAAATTAACAATCCAAATCAATGAATAATCAACCGAATGATCCTTTACACGGAATTACGCTCAAAGAGATTTTGGAACAGCTTGTGGCATTTTATGGCTGGGAAGAATTGGATAAACGCATAAGAATCAATTGCTTTTGTATAAATCCTAGTATAAATTCAAGTTTAAAATTCTTGCGAAAAACGCCCTGGGCAAGAGCCAAAGTTGAGGAATTGTTTGTTTTATATACCCTGAAAAATAACTGATTGTAAATGTCAGAAGTGAATTTTCTTTATAAAAAGATTTATTGGTATAGGCGTTTTAGAGCGCATACTTAAAAGTCTTAGATAGTTTTGTTTAATGAAATTCTCTACCATTATTTATAGGACAATTTCTGAATTGTAGTTATTTGCGCCACGAAGTGGCAATATATTATAACCCAATGGCAACGCCTTGGGGATAAAAAAAATGAATATCGACATGCGCCCTGAAAGGGCAAAATATGTATATTGCCCTTTCAGGGCGCATGTTTCGTATCTATATATCAACCCAAGGCGTTGCCATTGGGCTAAAATATAATTGGCTTACAGCCAAAAAATAATACAGAATGTTATGCGGTCTAAACGCCTATACCAAAAGATTTTTTCTATTTTAAATTTAGAACATAAAAAACAAACAATATTATGAAAACAAAAATGATTACCTTGTTGATAATGATGGTCTTATCTTTATCTCTATTTGCTATTTCGAAAAGTGAGAACACTCAACTTATAGTGAATAAAAATATTTATATCGAAACGACTTTAGCAGAGCAAGTTACTAAATCTATTATTTCCGTTGCAGGTGAAAATTCACGTTTTCGTGTGGAGCGCGGTGTGGCTCAGGTGGCAGCGTTGTGGCGCAAAGAAGATGGAACACCCGATGAATTTGCTACGTTTTGCAAAAGTAGTTTTATAGCCAACGATGCTCAATTGCAGATTTTATTTGAAAAACTCCAGCGAAATCTGGAAATTATCAGCGGTTATTTTCATAAAATTGATTTGGAACTAAAAGAACCAGTGCAACTTACGGGCTCTGAAATTACTCCTGTGGACGAGCTTTTTGGTGGGTATGACATCAGTTCACACTTGGATGATGATCTTTTTGCCAATAAAACAGCATTTATAACAGCCTTAAATTTCCCCTGCTTTTCGCTCGAAGAAAAAACTAAAATGGGTAAACAATGGACTCGCTTACAATGGGCTTACGCGCGTTTGGGTGATAGATTTATTACCCGCATTCCGGCCGATGTGTTGCAAAATATGTCGCAGGTGCTCGCCACTGCTGATGCTTATATTTCCGCTTATAATATTTGTATGGGAAAGCTACAAAACGACAAAGGAGAAAGCCTTTTTCCTGCCGAAATGAAGTTAATTAGCCATTGGGGTTTGCGCGATGAATTGAAATCGGATTATTCCGACAAAAAACGCGGTCAGGAAAAACAGGAAATGATTTACTCGGTAATGAAGCGAATTATCAATCAAACCATCCCGGCTGAAGTGGTGAATGATGAAAAATATGCCTGGAATCCTATGTCAAATAATTTTTATTTAGCTGGGAAACAAATGATTGCAAAGCCTGAGAGCAATAAACGATATGAAGTGCTGCTTGAAAACTTCAAAGCCAATAAGGAAATTGATAAATACTCACCGCAAATGCCCAATGCTTTGGTTCGGAATTTTAATGGTTATTTGGAGATTCCACAACAGGATGTGGAGTCTTTGTTTAAAGGATTACTGACTTCGCCCGAAGTAAAAAAAGTGGCAGCTTTGATACAGAAAAGATTGGGTCGCAAACTTCGACCTTATGATATTTGGTACAATGGCTTTAAGTCGAAACCCGATATGACTGAAGACGAATTAAGCCAAATTACTTCCAAAAAATACCCGAATCCCAAAGCCATGGAAGCAGATTTACCCGTGATACTTAAAAAATTAGGATGGAATGCCGACAAAGCTAATCAAATTGCATCGTTAATAAAAGTTGATCCGGCTCGTGGTTCAGGTCATGCATCGGGTGCTGTGATGCGAAACGATTATGCACACTTGCGCACCCGTATTGCGCCTACAGGCATGGATTATAAGGGTTATAATATTGCTATTCACGAGTTTGGGCACAATACCGAACAAACTATTACACTGAATGATGTGGATTATTGGATGCTCAATGGAGTACCAAATACTGCTTTTACCGAAGCCGTTGCATTTCTTTTCCAAAAACGCGACCTTGAATTGCTTGGTTTCCAAAACTCAAACTCGGACGCGGATAAAAATCTGGCATTGGACGATTTTTGGTCGTGTTACGAAATTATGGGCGTAGCCTTGCTCGATATTGCAACTTGGGAGTGGATGTACGCTCACCCCGATGCTACTGCTTTGGAATTGAAGGAAGCTGTCTTATCCAAATCAAAAGAAATTTGGAATAGTTATTATGCCGGCATCATGGGCGGAAAGGATGAAACTATTTTGGCAATTTATTCCCACATGATTGATAATCCACTTTATTTATCGAATTATCCTATCGGTCATTTAATTAGTTTTCAGGTTGAAGGCCAGATTAAAGGCAAATCTCTGTCAGATGAAATTCAAAGAATGTACACACAGGGACGTTTGATACCTCAAGTATGGATGAATAACAGTGTTGGCAAAGATATCTCAGCCGAACCTTTATTACAGGCAGTGAGAGATGCACTTAAATAGACATAATACTACCATTTCCCGTAAAATATTTAATATGAAGATTTTCTTGAAACCGCTAATATCATTAGTTTTTATTATTATTTCAATTAGTAATAATTCACTTTATGGTGAGGATTTTGAAGCCATTGCTCGTCGCGGACAAGTGGAAGAAGTGAAAGTAATTCTGGCTAAAGGTGCTAATCCTAACATGAAATGGAACAAACAAACTTTTTTGGCTCATTCATTAGATAATAAATCGCATGAACTCACAATTTTGATAATCAATGCGAAGGGAATTAAAATAAATGAATGGAGTATACAACCTCAACCTGAAGTTTCGTGGAAATTCACGGCGTTGATGAAAGCAGTACCTTACCCCGAAATGGTAACACTTTTGCTCGAAAAAGGTGCCTTGATTGATTTACAAGACGAATTACTGCATTGGGATGGAATGCCCGACATAAATGGTGGAAATACTCCGCTTATGCTTGCTGTAGAGGAACATACGGAATCGGCCAAAATACTGATAAACAAAGGTGCAAAAATTAATATCCAAAATCGGGGTGGATATACGGCACTTATGAAAGCTGTGGGAAATACCGAAATTGCTAAAATTTTGATTGACAAAGGAGCAAATCTTAATATACAATCCAAAGGTGGTGAAACTGCTCTAATGCTGGCTGCCGAAAAATACAACGATGTTGTAAAATTGCTTTTGGATAAAGGAGCTAACATTTTATTGCGACAAAGTACCTATAAAGTTTCGCCCAATGCATTGGATTGTGCAGCGAAGTTTGGAAATATTGAAGCAGCCAAATTAATTTTGGCAAAAGCAGTAAGTTTGGGAGTTAAACCGGAAGTGATAAGCGGGGCATTGCATTGGGCAGTGGTTTCTAACCAGTTGGAGATGGCAAAATACCTACTCGATGAAGGTGCAATTATTGAAGGAACTGACGAACTGGGAGGATATACGCCACTTATGGAGACATCTATGCTTGAGATGGTGCAGTTGTTGGTAAAGCGTGGAGCCAACGTAAATGCTAAAAGCAAATTCAATTATACTCCTCTGCATAAAGCAGTTTTCAACTTTATGGGCGCTGACCCCAATGAAAAAAATTGTGAGAAAATTCTCAATTTATTGTTGGAAAAAGGTGCGAATGCCAATGTTCAGGATGGGAATGGTGTTTCTCCCCTGATGACTGCAGTACAGAAAATTACACCGACAAAAATTCTTATAGCCAATGGTGCTTCGATTAATTTGCAGAATAAAAATGGCGAAACAGCTTTGATGTATGCTGTAAAAGGCGGTTTGATTAAAGTTGTAATTATGGTTCCGGTTGTGGGTGTTTCCATTGAATCGGTCAAACTACTTTTAAGCAAAGGTGCAGATATTAACTTACAAGATAAATGGGGAAAAACTGCTTTGATGCATGCTGCAGGTGCTGTAACCGCCATTGGTAATAAATATAATACATATACAGATGCAATGGAGCTTCTGCTCGAAAAAGGAGCTAAGTTGGAAGTGAAAGATAATGAAGGACATACAGCTTTGTATTGGGCTCAACGTTACAATAGACCCAAATCTGCAGCCATATTACTGGCAAAAGGAGCTGACTCGGCTCAAAAATATGATAAATCAACTGATAAATCAAACGTAAAAGCCGGTATAGTAGGAACTTGGGAAAATATCTTGAAAGCTGAAAATGTAGAAAACACCCTTAAGAAAGAAATCATCACCATGGTAAATAGGGTTGTTTTTAATGCCGACTGGTCATACAGCAAAGTGTTGATTGTAAAAAATCAGCTTATTCCCGATGGTGGAAATTACAATGCTTACGAATTGAGAGATGGCAAAATTTGGTTATTCAATGCGCTGGGAACCAATGTTGTAATTGAATACAAATTTGAAGGAAATACACTGATACTTAATGGAGAAAAATACAATAAAGTGGTGAAAAAATAAATAAAAGTAAAAACTTTTTTTGTGCTTATTTGCTGATAATTTAAATTAAAACCTTGTTAAATACAAGGGTTTTTTTATTTATAAGTTTTGTTAAGTTGGAAAGCTTATAAAGAAAGGTTTTGTATGCGCTTTTTGATAAGCTATTTAATCTATAAGCCTACAATTATTAATTCTTTAGTATCTGTTAATCGTAATAAAGCAGGGTTTACAAAAAGCAAAATAAAGCAAATAAGTTATAAATGCCTCCAAAGTTTGATTTGGAACATATAATTTTTTCTGAAAGCATAAGATTTTGATAAAATTTAATGGCTGGTTAAGACCATAAGTATTTGAAATTCAAATAGATTAAACCTTCTAAATATAAGTATTTTTTTCTCCACATATTCAGTCAAAAATTCCACATCATATATTATTATTCAATTTAATTTAGCGTCATGATAAAATCGAAAAATTAAACAAATAATATTATGAAACGAATTTACTCCTTTGCAATTTTATTTTTTTGTGTCTTGAACTTTATTTCAGCCCGAACAATTTATGTTTCAACTACGGGCGATGATGCTAATCCGGGAACAGAAGCATCTCCCTATTTAAACATTCAAAAAGCAGTGGATGAAGCAGTTCCGGGTGATATGATATTCCTTCGAGGTGGAACTTATATGCTTACCAAACGTATTAAAATTCAGAAAGCCGGTACTTCCGAAGCACGCATCAGCATGTTTGGATATCAGGGTGAACGCGTTATAATTGATGGTACAAATATAGCAGTAACATCGGTCAATGAATTCAAACAGGCGCGTTGCATTTATGTCAACCATTTTGGCGATTATTGGCATTTTAAGAACATGGAATTTACTAATGCCAAAGACAATGGTATGAAAATGGAAGGAAGTTACAATATTGTAGAAAATTGTAAGTTTTACGGCAACAACGATACAGGACTTCAGATAGGGATGTATAAGGATTTTTCTATCGAAGAAACACAATCGTTTCCAATTTCAGGTGAACCTCAATTTAATCCTAATTACAGCTATTGTAAATATAATGTAGTAATTAACTGCGACTCCTGGTATAACTATGATAGCAAATCCTTTAGTGGAAGTGATGATGGAGGCGATGCCGATGGTTTTGCTGCCAAACTTTTTCCCGGTCCCGGAACTGAATTTCGTGGCTGTCGTGCATGGAATAATTCCGACGACAATTGGGATTTGTACATGGTTTATCATCCTATAGTTATTGATAATTGCTGGAGTTGGAAAGCAGGTTACACTCCTAGTAATTCAGGCATAGGTAATGGTAACGGTTTTAAACTCGGGGGCGGAGGAACATCGGGTGGTGCTGCATTTGCACAGTCAGTTGGGGCTCATGTTGTGCGTAATTGTGTTGCTTTCGATTGTTTGCACAAGGGTTTCGACCAAAATAATGCTTACGAAGCCATGTACATTTTTAATAACGTATCATTTGGAAATGAATACAATTATCGCTTCCCTACAGTTTTTCAGTATGGAACTATGTATATGCGCAATAATATTGGTTTTAAACCCACAACATTGAATCACGAATTTCTATCAGTTGACAAAGAAGGAGCTCAGGTGCCTAACACTGCTTTTAACAGCTGGACAACTTTTGATGGTTGTGACGCCTACAAAGATGGAAATAAGGTGAATGGAGTTGCTGTAAAGGCTCAGGATCATTCGGCACAATTCAAAAGTTTGTCTTCTACATTATTTTTAGCCAATCGTCAAGCTGATGGAAGTTTACCCGAAAATGATTTTTGTAAGTTAATTTCAGGAAGTAAATTTATAAATTCAGGAGAAAATATCGAAAACTTCACACCTGCTGCTCATAGTCCGGGTGGTTTAACCTTACCCAATGTTTCCATTTTATACAATGATGGAAAAGCCGATATGGGAGCTTACGAAACAGGATTAGCTACTACTGCAACACTTTCGTTAATTTCAGGTAAAGCTGACCAGACAATTTTCACTGGAAATGCTATCACTCCAACTATTTATAAATGGGGAGGTGCAGCAACTGATGTAACTGTGAGCAATTTACCTACAGGTTTAGAGCTAATTAAAGATGCTATAGCAAAAACTGTAACTATTTCAGGCATTCCAACTACAGAAAACACATATTCTGTGGTAAATATAGGTGGTTCAAATACAATTACATTGACAGGAGTGATAAAAATTTCAACTCAGGCAGCTGCCACTTTAGTCTTAACCGAAGGTAAAGCAGCTCAGGAAGTATTTTTTGGTAATGCCATGATAAAAACAGTTTTTACCTGGGGTGGAGGAGCAACTGATGTTACTTACACTACATTGCCTGCGGGTATTGTAGCTGTAAAAGACATGACAGCAAAAACACTTACTTTTACCGGAGCTCCAACCGAGGATGGTGCATTTTTAGTAAGTTCTGTGGGCGGTATGGAAGGTTCAACAGTTTCCATCAATTGTAATATTACACGTGTATTACCAACAAAAATTCTTACAGGTGACTGGTATCATTTACAGGATTCTATCAATAAATTACCTGCCGACCTTCAAGGAGTATTAACAATTGGAAATGGAACAAGTTCGGCTAATCCAACTGTTTTAAATCCGGGATATGTTGAAACAACCGGTTCAGCTCCAAGTGGATGCACAATAGGTGCAATTAATGTAGAACGAAGTGGAGGATATGTACAATGGACTTTACCTAGTTTAGTTGAACTGAAATCGAATATTCATTTTACAGGAACACGTACTTTGAATATTGAGTATACAGTGGGTGGTGTAACTAAAACATGGACTTCGGCTTCGTTGGCAAAACAAACCATGTTGAATTGGGACATGATGTTAGCCATTGGACTTGAACCAACCAAGAAACCGGTTACAATTAAATTTATAAACACAACATCTAGTGGTGGAATACGTGTTTACGATTTCTTTGTAAAAACTTTTGATGTTTCATCGGCTGTTGAAAAAGTTCAAGAACCAAAAACTACATTCCAAATGTATCAAACTGAAACAGCTTTGATAGTTTATGGTGAAATTGCTCAATTGAAAGTATATAATTTATCGGGAGCTGTAGTTGCTCAATCTACCATGTCGCAAATTGTGGAAACAAACAAATTGACAAACGGTATTTATCTTGTTCATATACAAGATAAATCGGGTAGAGTTCTAACTCAAAAATTTATTAAAAAATAACTGTTATTTTCAGACCTGACAGGTTTTTATTACCTGTCAGGTTTTCTATTCCTTTAAATCAAAATATAAATTAGAATGAAAAAAATTACACTTTCTCTGTTGGGATTATTGTTTTTTGTAGGAATGGTTTCAGCCCAATTTTCAGAAACTTTCGAAACCGGAATGCCTGCATCTGCTCCTTCGTCCGAAACTACTGCATTGCTGGCATCAGGTACATGGAAAATCAATGGGGTTTTTGGCAAATCAGACAATGGCAGTAATCGTTTAGCAATGAATACAAATGCTTATGCTATTACCCCTGCCATCGATAAACCTTTATCGCTTAGCTTCTCACATCGCGGTAGTGGCAGTGGCAAAATTCTGACAGTATATAAATCAATTGATAACGGAGCAAACTGGACAAGCATAGGCACTGCAACTGTGAATTCTGCTTCCACTTACGGCTCAAGCAATATGTCGGTAGGCGAGGCTGGTACAAAAGGTGTTTTACTTAAATTCAGTTGCGGTTCTGCCACTATATACGTCGATAATGTGGTTGTTACTGTTTCAGCCATGGGTGATGAACCTACTACTCAGGCATCGCTTACTGCCAGCGAAATAACAGGTTCGTCAATGAAAATTAATTTTACCAAAGGAAATGGCACAGGTCGTTTATTGGTATATTCAAAAGCTACTGCTGTAACCTGGATTCCTGTTGATGGAACACCTTATTTGAATTTGCCCAAATTGCTCGATACCAATGTAATGGGTGTATCAGCCGGAAATGCTGATAATGTGGTGATTACAGGGCTTGAAGCCGGTGAAACCTATCATTTTGCAGTTTTTGAATTCAATGGCACGAATGAGAATACTAACTATCTGACATCTTCTGTTGGTCGACTTTCGCAAATAACTTCACAAGTGGCCAGTATTACCATAAATCCATCAATTATTAACTTTGGTTCGGTAAAAACATCAACTTTCAGTAAACGCAGTTTCACTGTTTCAGCAAAATATTTGTCACCTGCCGATGGAAATATTGCACTTACAACAAGTTCAGATTTCATGATTTCAACATCCTCATCGGATGGTTTTGGAACTTCACTCAACTTAGCTTATTCAGCCGGAACACTATCAAGCACAATAGTTTATGTTCAATTTCTGCCCTCAGCTTTGCAAAATTATTCAGCTTCATTAAATTTAAACGGAGGTGGAGCAACATCACAATTATCATTACTTGGAATTGGTTCAAACACCGATTCCAAAGTTTATTACTTATCTCCAACCGGAAGCGACAGTGGGGAAGGTTCTTTCGACTCTCCGTGGTACAATCTTCAAAAAGCCGTGGATGCTGCTGTTCCCGGCGATACCATCATTTGCCGTGGAGGAACTTATTTCCCGAATATGATGAAAGATGGAACGAAAACCACAGTACGTCTGACAACTATAGGTACTGCTGCAAAAAAGATTACGATAAAAAATTATCCCGGCGAAGCTCCTATTTTCAACTTCAAAGATCAACCAAAAAAAGTGAGCGTACGTGGTATTCAATTGGATGGTAATTATTGGCATATTTATGGTTTACATATAACTCAAGCCGGTGATAACGGTATAAAATTAGAAGGTAATTATAATAAAATTGAACGTTGTACATTTAGCTATAACGATGATACAGGTATTCAATTGGGATTCGGACACAATTTTTCAGATACGCACCCTGGAATTTCTTCGAACAATGGGAGTTATTGTGCTTATAATGATGTGGTTGATTGTGACTCCTACCTGAACTGCGATGCTGATAATTTTGGTAGCGATGCCGATGGTTTTGCCTGCAAAATGCACAATGGAATTGGAAACCGCTTTATTCGTTGTCGTGCATGGGACAATGCCGATGATGCTTGGGATTTGTATGAAACCGATTATCCAGTTTACCTGATAGAATGTTGGGCATGGGGTTCCGGTCGTGCCGAAAATTTCACCTGGGTACAGGCTGCCGGCTCGTTTCAGGGCAATGGAAACGGCATAAAAATGGGTGGAAATGGCACAGGCGGCTCATCCGAAGGAAAACATGAAGCATGGAATAGTGTGGCTTTTAATTGTAATAAAAGTGGTTCTGTTAAAGGTTTTGATCAAAATAGTCACAATGGAGGTGTAAAACTGGTTAATTGTTTGGCATTTGGTTGTGGATACGATTTTATGTTCGAAAAATCGTCGAACGATTGCGAGTATTACAACAATGTTTGTTTTGGAAATATCGAAATTGCAGGAGGATTGAACAGCAATAATGCTATGCTTTCTACTTCTGACAAAGCCTGGACAAACGTCATTCGGGGTTTTGGTGCTTCTGATTTTGTGAGTTTAAGCGAAACCGATGCCAAAGCGCCACGTGGTGCAGATGGAAGTATGCCAACTAAATTTGCCCGACTTAAAAGTGGAAGCGTTTTGGTTGATAAAGGATTGAATCTTGTACCTCCATTTACGAATGATTTCCCATTTTTAAAGCAAAATGTTTATAGTTCTTCACGCGATATAGGTCCTTACGAATTACAGGAAGGTAATGTAAATACTGGTATTCAACTCATTATGAATTTGGATGCTAAATTAGTTCTTTCAATACTGCCAAATCCTTGCAAATCAGAAGCAATTGTAAAATTCAGCAGTGATTTTCCCGGCTCGGCTACTCTGAAAATTGTGGGTTTAAATGGTCAGACTATCAAAGAATGTTACAAAGTTCAAGCTGATGCAGGCGTGGAGTATTTTATTCCTGTTTCGGTTAATTTACTCAACAATGGTATTTATTTTTGCCAGTTAAACATTGGCAATCAAACCAGAACAACTAAATTGATAGTTGTAAAATAATCATCGAAATAAATTATTATTAAAAAAAAATGGCATTGTACCGATCTTATTCCCCTCTCCTCAAGGAGAGGGGTTAGGGGTGAGGTAGTTACATTTAAAATTGCGTTATCTATATGAAAAAACTCTTACTTCTACTGTCAATTATATTTTTAACTACGTCACTCTCGGCGCGTCAACTTTATCTTTCGACCAGCGGAAGTGATGCCAACAACGGTTTGTCGCTTCAAACTGCATGGCTATCACCTAATTATGCCTTTAACGCATTGGTAGCCGGTGATACACTTTGGGTGAAAGGTGGAACTTACACGGTAAATTCAACCGTAAAATCGAAAAATGCTGGTACAAAAACTCAACCGATTAAAGTCCTTGCCCTCAAAGGTGAAAAACCTGTTTTCGATTGTTCATCGTTTAGAAACTACGGTAGTGAAAGTTCTACATACCGGGGCATGGATTTACGACAATCGTGGTGGCATGTTCGTGGAATTAAAATTTACAAAGCCGGACATAACGGAATTATTATTGCTGGTGAAAATATAATTGTTGAAGGTTGTACTATTCAGGAATGTGGGCACGATGGAATTTCAATCGGTGCAGGTTCGATAAATGCTTTGGTCATTAATTGCGACTCGTACCGGAATGCTGAAGTAGCCGGAAAGGGCGAAAATGGGGATGGCTTTGCAGCGAAAGAAGGCTCCGGAACTATTTTTCGTGTTTGCCGCGCATGGGAAAATTGCGATGATGGCTGGGATGTTTATGGTGGAAGTCAGCCTGTTTTGATTGATAGTTGTTGGTCGTTCGGGAACGGAGTGAATTATTGGCCTGACTTAATTCCTGATTACCAGGGTGATGGTAATGGTTTTAAACTTGGAGGCGGAGGCGGTGTTGATGGTAATGCACCGAATGTGGTTTTGCATAGCTTTGCATTCAGCAATGTGAGCAAAGGTTTTGACCAAAATCATAATGCCTGGGGTGTAACTTGTATAAATTGTACGGGTTACAATAATAACGGCATGGGGAATTTTGCATTTCAGGAAGTTCCTGCACAAGGTAAACATGTAATGATTAATAATTTATCATATGCCGGAACCGGACAAAATATTGATTCCGGAAGTACCGAAACTACCAATAGTTGGAATCTCGGATTAAGTTTTACTAACGATATGTTCGAAAGCTTGAATGCAGCGGATGCAAAAACCGATAGAGATGAAAATTACCGATTGACTGACCCAAAACTCATTTCGCTTTTTAAATTAAAAAACACAAATCCAGCTATTGATAAAGGTACAGTCCAAACTTTTATTCGGCTGAAACCCTATTATGCCATACCTTATTCAGCAGCAAAACCCGATTTAGGAGCTAGAGAATTGGAAACCGGCACTTGGACATTTCCAACACCCGATGAAACACAGCCAGAGGATACTACAGGTACAAATCCGGGAATTCGACCATCAGGCATAAAACAAATAATAGTCAATATTGCTACTCAATTTACTATTAATGCCGGAGCACAATCCACTGTTTGGGGTCCGTTTCGACTGGCATCTGCCGAAAGTGCTGTATTCGATTTTCAAGCGGTAGGTTCATCGAGTGGTGCAGCCATAATTGAATTCTCGAAAGATAATAATAACTGGGAACAAGTGGGAGCACAAGCCAAGAATGGAAGTACAAGTTGGGTAACTGGTAAATTAATTGACCTGAGTGCTGATACTGCACCTTGGGGACCAACAATTTACATTCGTTTTAATAACAACTCCACCAAAAATGTAAATATAAAAAACTTGATTATCACAGGTACAATTTACACACTTAGTGGCATAGAAATAATTGACAACGATTCACCCTTGATATATTTAAGATATTTCAATATTAACGGTCAGGAAGTTTCAGAAAACACGGAAGGTTTATTAATTCAAAAATCTGTTTTTGAAAACGGAAAAGTAAACATTCAAAAAATTTGCAGAAAAAATATCTAAATATCATTTCATCCATGAAAAAATCATTCACAATATTTTTTATAATAATTTCTTTATTTTCTTATTCACAGACACTTACTAATGTAATTGGACTTCCTGAAGGTTTTGCATCGTTGAATGGCGGTGTTACCGGAGGACAAGGCGGGCCGGTAGTTACAGTAACCAACGAAGATGAGTTGAAGGAAGCTGTTGATGGCGTGAATACAGCAACAATTATTTTAGTAAAAGGAACTGTTTTTGTTTCGGGTGAATTATCTGCTCGTGGAAATAAAACTATAGTTGGATTGGGAACCGATGCCCGAATTGAAGGGGGTGGTTTTGGCTGGAATACAAAATCGAATGTTATTGTTCAGAATATTACTTTTGAAGATGCTTCCGATGACTTATTGAAAATCAACAACAAATGCAAAAATTTCTGGATTGACCATTGTACTTTCAGCGATGGTGATGGAACTTATGCCGGCTCTCATGATGGTATGCTCGACGTAACACGTGGAAGCGAATTTGTCACCATATCGTACAATAAGTTCTTTAATCATGATAAAAATATCTTAATTGGACACAGTGATAGCGAATCGGGCGATGTAATAATGAAAGTTACGCTCCATCACAATTGGTTTAATGGAACAATTCAACGTAATCCCCGTGTACGATTCGCCACAGTTCATTGTTACAACAATTATTATGTGGGAAATACAACATACAGTGTTGCTTCAGCCATCAATGCCAAGGTATTAGTCGAAAACTGCTATTTTAAAAACTGCCCTATACCACTTCAGGTCGGAGTTCCGGGTTTTTCACCGGCTGGTTTTTTGGTTCAGAATGGTTGTTTTTTCGACAATTGCGGGACACTGCAAACCAAAGCGTATAACATGACCGGCTTATTTCCATATACTTACAAACTGGACTCTGTAAAATATGTACCCTGCATTGCCGAATCGTTTGTAGGCGCATCAAAAACATACCGTACACCCGAAAATTTTACCTGCGACGATGCAGAACAAACAAATGCCATACAACATATAAATGGAAATTCCAACCGTTTAATGCTCAATAACAACACTTTGATATTTAGTTGTAAAGATATATCGCATGCTGAAATTAGCATTGTAAGTATTGATGGAAGATTAATTGATATTCCTTTTCGTGGGTGGTTAAGTGCAGGTGTTGACAATAAAATTGAATTAAATCTCCGGCATCTTTCTAAAGCATTGTTTCTGATAGTTTTTAAAACTGCGAATGAAAAATCGGTTCTTAAAATTCAGAAATAAGTTTCTAGGTTGAAAGTTATATTAATAATTCATCAATTACCATGTGAAATATTTTATGGAATGGGTGCAGAGGAAATGAAATTACTAGTTTTTTTAATGCATGCAAATTCTGAAAAAATCATTACATTTATACCAAAATCTATTGACACAATAACATAAACCTAAAAAACTCAGCTTCGCGCACATTAATCGTCACAAAGCATAAATTATCAGGTGTTTACACTGAAAATGGGAACAGATCAAAAATTATTAGTTACTAATTATGCATGCTATTATAAATTAACTTTTTATCAATATTTAAATCATGGAAAATAAAATGAGTCGCCGAAATTTCATTGGCAAATCGGCAGTTGTAGGAGCAGCTGCTTTGTTAAGCAATGTACCAATCATAAGCAATGCTGCAAAAAAAGCACAGGCAAAAACTGTAGTTTCTGGTAAAACAAAAGTCGCCATAGTTGGAACCGGTTCGCGGGGCACAAATATGTGGGGCAAAACCGTGATTAATGGTTATGCTGATATGGTGGAATATGTTGGTTTGTGTGATAAAAACCCGGGCAGACTTGAGGCCGCAAAAAAATATATGGGTGCAAGCTGCAAAACATACATCGATTTCGATACTATGCTGAAGGAATGTAAGCCTGATATACTGATAGTTACAACTATGGATTCCACTCACGATGAATTTATAATTAAAGGGTTAAATGCCGGCTGCAATATTCTGACTGAAAAACCCATGACTACCGATGAAGTAAAATGTCAAACTATACTCGATGCTCAAAAACGATCAGGAAAAGAAGTGATTGTAACATTTAATTATCGGTATTCTCCACATCGCGCCAAAATTTGGGATCTGATAAATTCAGGTGAAATTGGCGATGTAACTTCAGTCGATTTTCATTGGTACCTGGATACCAGCCACGGAGCCGATTATTTCCGTCGTTGGCATCGCAAACGCGAATTTGGAGGATCATTGTGGGTGCACAAAGCATCGCATCATTTCGATTTATTAGGTTGGTGGCTAAATTCCGAACCCGAAGAAGTTTTTGCTTATGGAAACCTTGAATTTTATGGAAAAAATGGCAAACAACGCGGTACAAATTGCCGAAATTGCAGTCATAAAGATAATTGCGATTTCTATTGGGATGTAAATAAAAACGATTACTACAAAATGTTATACACTGATAACGAACGACATGATGGATATTTGCGTGATGGTTGCGTGTTCAAAGAAGATATAGATATTTTTGACAAAATGTGTGCATCAATCAAATATGCCAATGGTGTTCAAGTGGCTTATTCGCTCACTGCATATTCACCTTACGAAGGCTACAGAATAGCATTCAACGGAACTAAAGGTCGCATCGATGCCTGGATTCAGGAAAGTAACCCTACTCATGATGGGGAATATGATGAAATAATGGTTACACGTAATTTTGGAAAACGAAATTATATTCGTGTTCCTCAGTCCGAAGGTCATGGTGGAGGCGATAAATTGATGCACGATAAAATCTGGCGCAATGTAACTGAAGATCCTTTCAAACAATCAGCTAACATTCGCGATGGGGCATTTGCTATTCTTACAGGCGTTGCAGCTCGTAGAAGTTGCGATAGTGGTAAGCCGGTGAAAATTGCCGATTTAACTGATTTGGTTCCAAAAGCAAAAAAATAAACCCTAACCCTCCCGATAACTATAGGGGCTTTCCCCAAAAGGGAGGGAGATAGCGTAAATCAATGTTTTGTGCTATTTTGAAAACATCAAAATTCACATTAGTTTGCAAACTGGACAAATCTTCAAACTTTCAAATTTTTTAAATCTTCAAATTCATAATTTCAGACATGTCAAAAAAATATCTATTAATTCTTTTTTTCTCAGTTTTTGCTGTTAGTCTTTTTGCAGCTACTTTTCGCACAGATTCACTTTATTCAAAATGGATAATTGATTCACGTATGGGCGATTTCAGAAATAAAAATTCCACCGAAGGATTTAAAACGCCAAACAATACCCGAAATACAATTTGGGATTACGTGACCGGATTAGTGGCAAAATCGATTCTTATGACTTATGAGCAATACAGTGCCGACCCACGTTGTGCCTACTATTTCGATGGTATTCAGGATTACGCCGACAACTCAACCATGGTGCTTGGTGCAAGTAATATTGATGATTTAAATGCAGCAAAAATTTATTTCGAGTTGTACCGATTTGCTTTGCAAAAAGGACAAACCTCAAAAGCAGCAACCTACAAAGCCAATGCAACAATTTGTCGGAATAAATTAAAAACCGAACATACACGCATTGCAGGAAATTTACCCGGCAAAGGTGGTTTTTGGCATAAATACCAATATACCAATCAGATGTGGCTCGATGGACTTTATATGGGTCCGGCCATGTACGCCGAGTGGCAAGGGAATTTTGGTGTTGAATTGGGAGATGCCGACAATACTGCTTCGTGGAATGATATTGCCTTGCAATTCGATACCGTTTTCAAATACACTTGGGATGCGCAAAAAAAACTCAATTACCATGCCTGGTCGGCCGAACCGCTGAATGCAGCTTCATCTTTTTGGGCAAATGCCTCTACCGGACGTTCGCAGGAATTTTGGGGACGCGGTGTGGGCTGGTTCTTTGCAGCTTTGGTGGATGTGTTGGAATATATGCCGACGAATCATCCGGCCCGAACACGTTTGGTAAATTATACCAATCTGGTGGCCGATGGACTTAAATCTCGTCAGGATGTAACGAGCGGCTGTTGGTTTCAGTTGTTACAGTTCGACAATTCCAAAAATGGAACTTCGTGCAATGTGAATAATTATTTGGAATCATCGGCTTCGAGCATGTTTACATACTCTTATTTTAAAGGAATGCGTCTGGGTGTTTTGGATAAAATAATTTACAAACCTATAGCCGACAAAGCTTATAAAGGATTGATTGAGAACTTTGTAGTAGAAGAAACCAATGGTAAGATTAAATTGATTCAAAGCTGCGAATCGGCGGGTCTAAGCGGAACACGCAAAGGAGATGCTAATTATTACCTTTGTGGAAGCGATGTGGCTATTCACAATAATACCGAAGGTAAAGTCCTTGGACCATTTATCATGGCCAGTTTGGAGTACGAAAAAACCAAACAAACTGGCACATCTACAATTATCCCAAAAAAAAAGATGAAATCCTGTTGGTTCAAACAGCTGAAAGCCTCGAAATAAGTTCTAAAGAAGCCACTTTTAAATCGGCAACTATTTTCGATAGTTGCGGAAAACTACTAACTGCCCGATATGGAAACGCTACCAACAAAGTAGTTTTGTCCGTCGAGTCGTTTCCTAAAGGTGCTTATGTATTGCAAGTTAATGGGCAGATTATTAAGTTGATGCTGTAAGAAAAATATCATTTTAGATATTCAAATAAAGTAAAAAAATGAAAAGAGTAACTTTCACATTTTTTGTAATATTATTCACTGCATTTCAAGCTGCATCACAAATTACCATTACCGAATCAGCAGGATGGCTAGAATCAGCTTGTGTGAAATGGACACCATTTCAGGGAGCATCATCTTACAATGTTTATTACAGCGGTGGTGGAACTACTGATAAAAAACTTGATACCCAGCTAATTCGCAGTTACGGTACTTATTTTCGTGCCGATGTGCTAGGACTTGCGGAAGGAACTTATACGTTGAAAGTTGTGCCCGTAGTTGGTACTGTCGAAAATATGGCTGCAGCAACTGTTAGTCCGGCACTAATAGTTAAACCACATGTAAGAGAAGGTTTTGCTTTTACAAATGGTGTAATTCCGGGTGCGTATAACCTCGATGGCACTGCAAAAGCCGGTGCAATTATCATTTATCTTACTGAAGCAAATGCCAATACTGTAAGTTGTGACGTTAAAAACGATAAAGGTGTAGCAACAACATATTCAGGGATAATGAACATTCTGACCGCCCGAGGTAAAGGTTATGATAAAACGCCATTGATAATTCGTATGATTGGCTGTGTTAAAACCATAAGCAGTCTGAATGCAGGCAATTTTTTCTATTTTGGTGGTTTTAATAATACAACCCGTCTGATTGAAAATATTACAGTCGAAGGTGTAGGCGATGATGCAACTGCATATAGCTATGGATTTGGTTTTAAACGCTCTAAAGGAATTGAAATCCGAAATATTGGCATCATGATGTTTGGTGACGATGGTGTAGGTATGGATACGGATAATTTTAATATTTGGATTCACAATAACGATTTCTTTTATGGCAAACCTGGCGCTGATGCCGATCAGGTAAAGGGCGATGGTTCCATCGATCTGAAATATAATTCCACACGTATTACACTTTCGTTCAATCACTTTTGGGATTCGGGTAAAGTAATGGGCATAGGTGGAGCTACCGGTGAAGACTCTCCATTGTTAGTAACTTACCATCATAATTGGTTCGACCATGCCGATTCGCGCTGCCCGCGCCTTACCAATACCAATTCGCATGTTTACAACAACTACTACGATGGCGTTGCCAAATATGGTGTTGGAACTGCTAAGGTTACTTCTGTTTTTGTCGAAGCAAACTTTTTCAGAGGCTACCAACGTCCAATGACTATCTCGGGTCAAGGGTCAGACACATATAGCTCTGCAACAGGAGCTTACGATTTGGATGGAACCTTCTCAGGTCAGGCTGGCGGTATGACTAAATCCTACAATAATAAACTGGATAATTGTATAAAATATGTATCGAACAAACAACATGCTACTCAGTTCGATGCATACGAAGTGGAAAGTCGTAATGAACAAATTCCGGCAACCGTTAAAGCCGTAACCGGAGGTTATGTGTATAATAACTTCGATACCGAAGCAGGCTTTTACACCTACAGTCCTGAGACTCCTGATAATGCCAAAGCAAATGTAATCACTTATGCCGGACGTTTGAATGGTGGTGATTTCAAATGGAGTTTTAACAATGTGGTAGATGATGTTTCGGCGGACGTAAATCAGGCTTTAAAAGCTGCAATTGTGGGTTATCAATCAAAACTTGTTGCCATTCAGGGTGAAAGCGGTGGTGTAAGCGAAGTTAAAAGACCAACTAGGCTACAGCTAAATATTTATCCAAACCCAGTACACAATATATTGAAAATAAGCTCAGATGCCATTATTATAGGAATAGAAATTTACAGTATTTCTGGCCTATTACTACAGACTTTTGAAGGTGGGATGACAAGTTTAGATATAAATCAACTTTCAAAAGGAATTTATTTGTTGAGCATAAAAACCGAAAATGAACAAATACAGAAAATAATTGTAAAAGTCTGATTTATACGAAAATATTTTATTGATATTTAAAATCCACCCGAAACTTTCAGGTGGATTTTTTATTTTTAATGCAAAATGTTCTTATGCCAATATGCCTCACTAAAGCTGAAAATTTACTGAAATCCCTTGTGAATAAGGGTTTTTTATTTATTTTTTAAGTTCCTCAAAATCAACATTTTGTTAAAATTAAATTCAAGCCAATTTATCCACACTATAAGTCATTTTTTGCACATCATTTTATTTATTTCCCTCTTTTTCTGGAGAGTTGAAAAACATTAAATGTCAATTTCTCCACTTAATTAGTCAAATTTTGAACATACAAGTTTTGAATACCATCTATATTTACCATCAAAATCAAACAATTTATTAATCAATAAAATTTAGTCTATATGGAAAAACTTATTACACAATTTATAGCAATGATTGCTATATTATTATTGAATTTTGTGAGTGTAAATGCTGCGGATGTACAACTAAGATTTAATGCTTCATTTACAAGCACTGCTTCTAAAGCATTTTCAACTACTGATGTATTATATGCAGTTGATGCAGCAACTATGTCGACAAGCACAAGTAATGTAGTATTTGCATCACCAAATAATTTTAGAGTTCAGTTAAAAACAATCGTTCTAGAACTTAAAAGTACTTCGGCTGCTGCTATTAAAGTTTACGGTATGAGTTCTGGAGCAACTTCAACCCGTACAATTTATCAAGTTTCTGTAGCCGATAGTTATGCTGGTACATATACTTTAGTAGATGATGTTACGCTGTCAGGTACAAAGATTACTTCAAATATCTATGGTCAGGTTGTTGCAACTTCCGAAACCGCAGTTACTGGACTAAATATTCCTATGGGAAAATTTGTAAAAATAAGCTTCTGCACAAGTAGTAGCGGCGGTTCAACTCAAAATGTAAATATTAGCGGTTTTGATATTACTCCCTTGCCTAGTAATCCAACAATTACAGCATTTATCGCTGAAGGTGTTTCAGCAACTATTAATCAAGGTGCTAAAACCATAACCGCAGAATTACCTTATGGTACAAATCTAACAGCAATTACACCCACTGTAACATTAGGTGGAACTGCTACAAGTTATGATCCTGCAGGTGCTCAAAATTTTTCAGCCGGTGCAGTAAATTATATAGCAAAAGACGGTACACCAGCTAACGATGTAACTTATGCTGTAACACTTACAGCAGCAGCTACAGCAAGTTCAGATAAAGCGCTTTCGGCGGTTACTATTGGCGGCTTCACTCCACAATACGATGCCGGAACGAAAACATACAGTATAATTTTACCTAAAGCAAGTAGTTTAACTCAACTTGTTTCATTCACAAAACCAATTACTGCAACAGCAAATTTTACTTCAGGGAATATACACAACTTTTCAAATCCGCTGGACATTACTGTTACTGCACAAGATAACTCTACTGAAGTATATCATTTACAGGTAATTGTAGGTACAAAAAACATCGCTTATGTTACCGTTTCCGGAAATTCTGATCCTTACTTGCGTGGAAGTTTGGTTGCCAAAGGATACTATGTTGAAGATGTAATTGCAGCAAGTCAAACAGCGAGTTATTTTGCAAATCACGATTTGGCAATTTTATTCGATGTTGTGAATAGTGCAAATACATTGGCTTTGAATATGAAGGATTTAATTGGTACAAAACGTTTCTTGAATCTTAAAGCTTTTATGTATGGTAAAACAGGTTGGCCAACTGGTACAGGAGTTAATGTTGCTGCTTCAAAAGTGGCTACTGTGGCTACTAATTATGTTTCGCATCCAATTTTTAGTGGACTAACATTTTCCAATTCAGATATAACTTTGGTTGATGCTGGCGTAACAGGAAATGGGTTACAAGGTGTTACAACTCCGGGTACCGGAGCTAGTATTGCCAAAATGTTTGATAATGCTGCTGCTTCGTGCATCATTGAAGACAATACTGTAGAAACTGCCATGTATTTGATGGTTGGACTTGCCAATGGTGCAACTGCCGGTTTGGCTTATATTAGTGCCGATGGTAAAAAATTGCTGGATAATTCGGTTGCATATTTATTGGGTGATACTAAATATGTACCAACATCAACATCTTTAAAAAACAGTAATTTTAACGGCATTAGTTTCGTTGATAATATTATACTAAATCCTAATCATGAATTTGTAAGTGTTTTTGATGCTTTAGGTCGTAAACTAATTAGTTCAAACAAAGAAATTAATATGGATGCTTATTCAAGTGGAATTTATATTGTTAAATCTCAAAATGAGATACTAAAAATTTCTCATAATAAATAGTTGTTTTTCATGATTGAATAAAGTTTTTAAGCTCGAAAGCGTGTCGTAGTGATTACGACACGTTTTTTTATTTGGTTATTAGGTTTAGTCTCTTTTACCCTGAGTTCGGTATAAGGAGCTATATTTCTATATATTAATGCTTTAAATTGGTGAATTGATATTCAGCGAAACAAATAAGGGAATATCATGTTATTTTTAATTGCTAAGGGTGAAAGGCTTTCTCTCTTCATTAACTTTATTATTAACAAACTCTTGGTGAAAATTCTTAGATAATTTATTGAAGTGAACTTTTAATTTATTGATTTTTAAAATACTGTAAATTGAAATTAATTATTGAATAGAGCGCTAGAGCTAACCCTTCAGGGGGTTGGGGGGCTGTAGTATTTACAAAAAAAAAGAGACTGTCCAATTAAGCACAGTCTCTTTTCACTATCAAACCTAAAAAAACTATCTTACAAATTTCAAAGTTTCTTTTATCCCTTCGGTGCGTACCAAATATATACCTTTATCAAACTTTTCAACCGAAATGTTTTCAGTTGAGTTAGCTACTTTTTTACCAAGCATATTATATACTTCAATATCAAGACCTTTAGAATTTAAAACATGTGAGCCGTTATAACTGATTCCTTTATCGGCAAATACAGGATTTACAGCTGTAGGTGCTACATAATTAGTTGCAGATAAATAGGTTAAATTACATGCTGCATTACCAAATACATATAAAGTAGTTGCAGGGCCGGTATAAGTAATAGTTCCATCATTTAGTGCTGATGATGCAGGAAAATCAACAGCACCTACATAATTAGTACCATCTGTAACAAATACTTTTCTGGGAGATGAAGCCGAACCTGTTATGCCGATAATATAAATGGTACTATTTCCGCTAACATTAAAACTCAAATAGCGTTGTGTAGGCATGTTAACTAATGGGGTTGCATCGGTGTTCACTGCACCTGAATAACCTGCTCCATTTAATTGAAATCTGTTTGGAAATGAATACGTTCCAAAGGTTTTTGCGGATGCATTTACAGCACCCATATTCAAATTTGTTAAAATACCAGTGATGTTTAACCCGTTAATATTTACTGGAAATGCTGGATTGCCGGCACTACCATCTCCAGTGCCTATACCTGCTGAAAGGGGGAATGCAGGTGCTGTTGCTGCTAAGGTTAAATCACCTCCTAAATTCCATACTTTTTGTGCATTTAATGCTATACAAAAAAATGTAACCGTTAATAATAGTAATGTTTTTTTCATGATAAATTTATTTTAATTGTTTGTTTTTATAAAGAATAATATTACTGCAAATGTAGAAAGGATTTACATAATCAATGTGGATAAATTGGCTGTTTATGTGTATTTTTTGACTAATATGTAAGTTTATTTTCATTTTATGCCTTTAAAGCTATGTCATTTTTGTATTTTTGCATAAACTATTAATTTTGAACCTGATTGAGATGAAATCATTTTTTAAAATTAAATACCTTAAATTAAAATATGAGAAAATTGATTTTTTATATTTCCATTTTTATATTTCCATTTTTTGGAAGTGCTCAATATCACTTTTCTTTTTCGCATTATACTTCCGATAATGGATTGTCACAAAACAGTATAACCGCTATTGTTAAAGATAAGCAAGGTTATATTTGGTTTGGTACACGCGATGGTTTAAACAGGTTTGATGGTTATAGTTTTAAAAACTATTCGTCAAAACTAGAAAATAAGTTATCCATTTTAAGTAATCGTATTTTAGAAATTAAAGAGGATAAGTGGGGTTTTATTTGGATTAAAACCTACGATGATATAGTATATCGTTTAAATACAGCTACCGAAATCTTTGAAAGAATTCAAAGTCCCAATGGCGGTATTAATAAAAGTAAAATCAATGAAATGTTTATTTTGCCTTCAGGTAGAATCTGGCTAACAACTTTTGATAGTGGTTGTTATGCTATTGAAACCAATCAGGATAGCCATAAGCTAATTATAACTGCATACAATAAGAAAAACAAAAAACTGAAGAGCGACCAAGTTGAAAGTATTTTTGAAGATAAGGAAAATAATACCTGGATATTAACTCAAAACAGTTTGTGCTTATTGGAGAATAATGGAAAAACTAGCTATCTATTTGATAACCTATCATTTATAAATTACATAGAAAATGAGAAACGCATTATTTTTGGTTGTGTTGGTAAAATTATACAATACGAGAAACGAACCAAAACGTTTAATAAAATTGATTTACCAAATGGTGAATCGATAGTTAATTTAGCTAGTTTTTCGCCAAATAATTATTTGTTTTCCACGCAGGGAAAAGGATTTTTTACTTTTGATGTACTTAGTTCTGAATTAAAACTTTTTTCGGTAGAAAAGTATCCCGAAATGAAAACCAATAATATTCAGAATATTTATATTGATAGAGCTGGCGATGCGTGGTTAGGTATCAGGTCTTCCGGTGTATTGCATTTTAAACCTCAAACCAACAAAATAAATTATATCTCTTCCAATATCAATATAGGTCAAATTTCGAACCCTAATTTTTTAATTTTTGAGGACGAAAAAGATTTGCTTTGGATTCAACCTTATTATGGCTCTTTTTCCTGGTTCGATAGGGTTAATAATCGTTTAGTGCCTTTTAATAGTGTTTATAATGTCGATATAAATACTTTGTTTTCGTATGGTGTTAATCATGTTTTGTCCGATTCGCAAGGCGTTTTGTGGATAAGTACCAATCGAGGAAACGGTTTTTTTAAATGTACTTTCCTGCCCGATTATTTCAACCACCATCTGCTTGATAATAAATCTGTTTATAGTATTTCAAACGAAACCCGGTCAATTTTCGAAGACCGTGAGAAAAGACTTTGGGTAGCTACAAAAGATGGTGTAATTCATGTGTTTAATGATAACAAACAACAAATTGGAACTTTAAATAGCGATGGACGCATCAAACAAGGAGGGAATTTGGATGTATTGGTCTATGGTTTTTTTCAAGATAAAAAGGGTATTATTTGGTTAGCTACAAAACGACAGGGTGTATTTAGACTTATACCGCAATCAACTAAAAATACTTTTAAAATTGAAAGGTTCACCCATAATCCTAACGATCCATATTCGCCTGTAAATAACGATTTTTATTCTATTACTCAAGACAATACAGGCCGAATATGGGCGGGTAGCTATGGTGGAGGTTTGCACTTAATAGAAGAGTTGAATGGGAAAATACGTTTTATTCATGCTCGAAATGAGTTTAAAACTTATCCAATTTCTAATTGTTCCAAAGTTCGACAGATTTTTGTTGATTCAAAACAACATATTTGGGTAGCTACTACCGAAGGTATTGTGGTTTTTAAATCAAATTTTAAAAATTACAACAATATACCTTTTATTTATTACAATAAAAACGAAAGCATAAATAATGGATTAGGAGCCAACGACGTGCATAATATAACTGAGGATAGCGAAGGTGTAATGTGGTTTGGAACATTTGGCGGTGGCTTAAATAAACTCAAAACTAAATCGATTGTTAATAATAAGTTTGAGTTCGAAATAATTGATAGATTAAAAGGTTTACCTAACAATATTGTATATACCATACTGGACGATAAGCAAGGTAATTTGTGGCTAACTACCGAAAATGCCATTGTAAAATTAAATAAAAATAGCGGATTCTTCGAAATTTTTGGTAAAGGAAATGAATTAGAAAATGTTGAGTTTTCTGAAGCTTCAGCCTGTTTGCTAGCTTCAGGCGAAATTTGTGTTGGCTCAAAATCCGGTTTTTATTCTTTTAAACCGGAAGCAGTAATTAGAAGAGTAATTACGGCACCGCTTGTTTTTACCCGACTTTTAATGTTTAATAAAGAAGTTGAAGTGGGTGGCGAAAAGTCAATTTTGCAGTCACAGCTTGATAAAACAAGCAAAATTGAATTTACTCACAAGCAAAATGTATTTACCATTGAATTTGCCACATTGGATATGCGAGCTCCTGAAAAGATACAATATTCTTATTTGTTGGAAGGCTTTGACAAAGAATGGAATAACGTACAAACTAAACATTTTGCAACCTATACTGCTTTGCCACCCGGAACCTATACTTTTAGGGTTAAATCAACCGATAGTGAGGGTATTTGGCTGAGTAATGAGCGTCAAATTGAAATAGAAATACTTCCTTCATTTTGGCAATCGATTTTTGCGAAAATACTATATGTGTTTTTAATTCTTGGTGTTTTTTTATTAGCCCTTTATATTTTTATAACCATCTTCAAACTTAAAAATAATGTACATCTCGAAAAGCAGATGACTGACATGAAACTTAGGTTTTTTACAGATATTTCGCATGAATTACGCACTCCATTAACATTAATTTCGTTGCCTGTCGATAATTTGCTCGAAGAAGATATTGACCCTTCAATAAAAGAACAACTGAGCCATGTGAGAAGTAATTTGGATAGGGTATTAATGTTGATTAATCAGATTCTCGATTTTAGAAAATTGCAAAACAACAAAATGCGCTTAACCATCGAAGAAGTTGATTTTGGTGCTTTTGTAAGCGAATGTAGCAGCAATTTTATTGAAATGGCTCAAGCAAAAGGAATAAATTTTAAAATTGAAAATATATCAAACGGTGTAAAGGTTTGGATAGATCCCGAGCGCTTCGATTCAATTATTTACAACTTAATTTCTAATGCCATAAAGTTTACTCCGGCTGGAAAAAACATAATTATTAAAACTGAAACTACACCAAATTCAGCTGTTTTATCGGTTATAGATGAAGGAATTGGAATAGCTCAGGAGAAAATAAATTTTATATTTGATCGTTTTTTTAGTATTTCAACTATCAGAAGTTTGACACAAAAAAGTACCGGAATTGGGCTTGACTTGGTTAAAAAGATGGTCGATTTACACCATGCTACTATTCATGTTGACAGTCAGATAGATAAGGGCTCAACTTTCAGAATAGAATTTAAACTTGGTGTAATGCATTTTGAAAATGAAGATGTTGACATAATTGTATCTGATATAAAAGTTCCTGTTGAAAAATTTGGCGAAACAAATGATATTGATACTCCGGTTGAAATTGCAGTATTCGAAAATGAAAAACTTAGTCCATTAATTCTAATTGTTGAAGATAATGACGAATTACGTCATTTTTTAAAGAATAGTTTAAAAAATCATTATAGGGTTGCCGAAGCCCAAAATGGGCTGAAAGGATGGAAAAAAGTTGAGTCTTTATTACCGGATATAATCATTGCCGATTTGCGTATGCCTGAAATGGATGGTATGGAATTGACTGTTAAAATACGTGAGGATAAACGAACTTCGCACATACCGGTAATTCTGCTTACCGCCGTAACCGACATGGAAAGCAAACTTGCTGGAATGAAAGCCGGAGCCGATGATTATATCACAAAGCCTTTTAATTCTGCGTTTTTACATGCCAGAATTGAAAATTTGATGAATCAACGAAAACAATTGCAGCAGTTTTACCGTACTCAAATTGTATCTTCTAAACCTGATTTTTCTTTGCCTCCTCTCGAAGTACAATCGCAGGATGAGCTTTTTATGGAACATTTAATTCAGATAATGAATAATAACATTGAAAATTTTGACTTAAATATTGATTTTCTGGCAAATAAATTGAATATGAGTAGAACAGTTTTCTTCAATAAATTAAAAAGTTTGACCGGTTATTCTCCTGTAGAATTTGTGCGTGAAGTGCGTTTTGAACGTGCAACTGAGTATATAACCGACACAAATTTATCTGTTTCTGAAGTTTCGTACAAAGTTGGTATTGATGATCCGCGTTATTTTAGCCGTTGTTTTAAATTAAAATATGGACTTACACCTTCTGAATATAGAGTAAAACATCTGAAATCTAAAGATGTAAATTAAATTCACTGATTTAAAAAAACCAATATAAATTTAAAAATTAAAAATGAAAACAAATCAATTTAAACTCATTTTGTCATTTCTCTTATTGCTCACAATTTCAGGCCTTTATGCTCAGAAGCAAGTAATTCTAGATAATTACTTTAATAATGAAGTGAACAAAAAAAACAATAAGCCATTTCATTATATATGGGATGACAAAGCCTTTAGTGGATTCTCCGAATTTGGGGAATTATTCAAACAAAGTGGCGCTGAAATATCTATTTTAAAAGAAAAACCAACTAAATTAAATCTGAAAAACGCAAGTGTTTATATTATTGTCGATCCTGATAATAAATTTGATGCTGATAAACCAAATTACATGGATAAAAAAGCAGCTAAAGCCATAGCTTGCTGGGTTAAACGTGGTGGAGTATTACTTTTAATGACCAACGATAGTACAAATTGTGATTTAGAAAAAATCAATATACTGTCAACAAAGTTTGGCATTAAATATAACAAAGATTTTCATCATCCCGAATTGAGAGGCGATGATAAAAAAATTAGAAATTTTCCAAGTTGTGCATCGGTAAATTTACCATCACATCCACTTTTTGAAGGTGTAAGTAAAATTTTTATCAAAGAAATTTCATCTATTTCTATCTCTAAGAAAGCCAAGGCAGTACTAGTCGAAAATAATCATGTTTTTATGGCAGAAACAAACTATGGCAAAGGATATGTTTTTGCCGTAGGCGATCCTTGGCTATATAACGAATATATTGACCATGCTATTTTACCGGCTGACTTCCAAAACAAACAAGCTGCTACGAATTTGGTAAAAATGTTGTTGGGTAAATAAACGAATTTATTTTCAATTATTTCGAAAAATTATTATGCATTTATATTGTTGATTAATAGCAATATAAATGTATTTTTGCATTTCCGTGTGCGAACACAGTTTGTTTTTTGTGTAGATAATTCAAAAATATTTGTATCTTTGTGCACAAGGACTGTGTACGTACACGGATTTTGTTAAATTAGATGCATAATGGACGAAAATAAAAATATTCGAATTAAAGATATTGCTCGCATGGCGGGTGTGTCTGAAGGTACTGTCGACCGTGTTTTGCACAAACGTGGCGATGTGTCTATTAAAAGTTTGGAGGCTGTAACCAAGGTGCTCGATGAATTTAATTACACGCCCAATATTCTGGCTCGTTCATTGGCATCCAAAAAAATATTTCGTTTCATTTATCTCATACCTCAAAATCAACCTGGCGATTATTGGTCGACTGTTGAAAAAGGATTTGAGATGGCAATGCCCGAATTTGCAGGCTATAATGTGTTATTCGAAAAAGCGTGTTTTGATCAGTTCGATGTAAATTCTTTTAATGATGTGGCGGCTAAATTGCTTCAAAACTTGCCGGATGCTGTTTTTATTGCACCAATTTTTAAAGATGAAACTCTGCTGCTAACTAATCAGTTAAGCGAATTTGGGGTGCAGTTTTCATTTATCGATTCCATGATTGAAGAAGCTGAATTTTTGACTTATTACGGTCAGAATTCAACTTTGAGTGGTTATATTGCTGCTAGGTTTTTAGTAGAACATTTAAATCCAAATGATTCAATTCTTGTTATTCGTACCAAGAGAAAAGGTTCAGTTTCTAATCAGACTAAAAATCGATATCAGGGTTTTATGAATTATCTGAAGGAAAACGAATTTGATTCAAACTTTAAGATTATTGAAGCCGAATTACTCGACGATAATGAAGCTTCCAACAAAGAGTTATTGCGCAATTTATTTAATCAGAACCCCAATTTGCGTGCTGCTATCACTTTCAATTCAAAGGTTTTTAGGTTGGCCAAAAAGTTTGAAGCCTTAGAAATCAATAATGTACGACTTATCGGATATGATTTGCTGGACGAAAATATTGCTTATCTCAAAAAAGGTGTTATATCGTTGTTGTTAGCCCAACGTCCTGAAAAACAGTCCTATTTATCAGCAAAAGATATGTGTAAAAAATTGATTTTCAATCAGGAAGTCAACAAAATTAATTATATGCCCATCGATATTCTTATCAAAGAAAATATTGAAGCTTTTATGCATTTTTTCGAATTAAAATAAATTAAAAAAAAGTATATGCAATTAGGTAAATTCAGTTTAGGTGTAGGCGACCGCTTTTCGCATCAAGGCGAAGCACAACTACGTGGTATTATGAAAGCCAACAGTCAGGGTTTAGAAATAAATCCCGTATGGAACAAATCGAATCGTGAACACACGTATGTTCACTCACATCCTGCTGATACGCGCAAAGAAGCGGATGCAGCAGTTGCGGCACTGGGTTACATCGGGCAGTATTTTGTGGATGCCGACCATATTAATTTTAGCAATGTAGCTCCATTTGTAGCACATTCCGATTTTTTCACATTGGATGTAGCTTCGTTTATTGGTAAGGAAAGTAATCCTGCTGATATTCAAGCGTTCATCTCGTCGTGTAGTAAATATGTTGGTAAACTTCAAATTCCTGGTTTCGACCATGTTTTAGAAGTAACACCTGAAATGTTGGAAAAAATTGCCAATAAGTTTTTGGCTGCTACGCAACAAGCTGCTGATATTTATAACTTTCTGAAAACAGAAAAAGGAGTAGGTAATTTCATTACCGAAGTGTCGATGGACGAAGTGGAAAGTCCGCAAACACCACTCGAAATGCTTTTCATACTTAAAATGTTGGCCGATAAGGGCGTTCCTGCTCAGACCATTGCACCAAAATTTACCGGTCGTTTTAATAAAGGAGTTGACTATAAAGGTGATTTAAAGCAATTTGCCAAAGAATTTGAAGAAGATGTATTGGTGATTGATTTTGCTGTTAAAGAATTTGGTTTACCCGAAGAATTGAAATTAAGTGTTCACTCTGGAAGCGATAAATTTTCCATTTATCCTATTATGGCCGATGTAATAAAAAAACACAACAAAGGTTTACACGTAAAAACGGCTGGTACAACTTGGCTCGAAGAGGTAATTGGATTGTCTGTGGCTGGTGGTGAGGCATTGGATTTAGCTAAACAGATTTATGCCAATTCGTTTAATCGTAGCGAAGAGTTATGTGCACCTTATGCTGATGTTATAGAAATTGACAACTCACAACTTCCAAGTATCGATGAAGTTAATGCATGGACTAGCGAAAAGTTTGCAAACACCCTTCGCCATATTCCAGGACATGCTGATTATAATCCAAATTTCCGACAGTTAATTCATGTGGCATACAAAGTAGCTTCCGAAATGGGTGATACTTACACCGGAATGCTCGAAAAATATGCCGACATAATTGGCAATTGCGTGGAAGAAAATATTTATGACAGACATTTGAAAAGATTGTTTAATTTATGACCCCTAGCCCCTAAAGGGGAACTAAGTTACTTTCGGTTCATAATTCTCAACGTTAAAAGTGTTTATAACAAATTTATTAATACTAACAATTCTTACTCCCCTTTAGGGGATGGGGGTTATAAAAATCAATTCAAATCAACTCTTACTCCCCTTTAGGGGATGGGGGACTTAATTTTAATACATCATGAAAAACTTATTCGACGTAAAAGGCAAAGTGATTGTTATCACAGGTGGTGCAGGTATCCTTGGAAAAGGAATGGCTGAATATATGGCTGAACAAGGCTGTAAAGTTGTAATTTTAGATAGAGCAGATGCAGGTGTTGCATTGGCCGAAGAGATTAAATCAAAAGGTGGAGAAGCTCTGTATTTGAATACCAATGTGCTTGAAAAAGAAGCTTTGGAGCAAAATGCAAAAGATATTGTTGCTGCTTTTGGTAGAATTGATATTCTGGTAAATGCTGCCGGAGGAAATATGGCCGGTGCTACAATTGGTCCTGATCAAACTATTTTCGATCTTCAGATTGATGCTTTCGAGAAAGTTGTTGATTTAAACTTGTTTGGAACTGTATTACCTTGTATGGTATTTGGAAAAATTATGGTTGATCAAAAAGAAGGAAGTATAATCAATATTTCTTCTGAATCTGCCATTCGTCCATTAACCCGCGTAGTAGGTTACGGTGCTTCAAAAGCAGCTGTGACAAACTTTACAAAGTTTTTGGCTACTGAAATGGCTACTAAATTCAGCGAAAAAATTCGCGTAAATGCCATGGCTCCGGGCTTCTTCTTGACTGAGCAAAACCGTGCTTTAATGACTAATCCTGATGGTTCTCCAACTCCAAGAGGAAAATCTATTGTTGCTCACACACCATTTGGACGGTTGGGCGAAGCAGATGAATTATTAGGTACGCTTCATTGGTTATCAAGTGATGCTTCAAAATTTGTAACAGGAACCTTGACTGTTATCGATGGTGGATTTGATGCGTTTTGTATTTAATATGCCCCCTAACCCCCTAAAGGGGGAAATAATTCTGATTCTAATAATAGACAATTTATTAATTAACTCAAAAAAGTGCTACCCGCAAATTCCCCCTTTAGGGGGCTAGGGGGCAGATATATTATGATAAAATTAAAAGAAAACACAAAATATGCCCTAATGGTGGCTACCAGCATGGGTGTTCGCATTACTCCTGTGAACGGTCAGCCTGTTCATAGCAGTAAATTGTTTGAAATGGAAGTTTCTAGTGCAGAAACAAATGTGGCTAGTATTGCTTCTTACTTAGGACTGCCGGTGAAAGTTTTAACGACTTTTGTGAAGGATAGTCCAATTGCACAAATGATAAAAAGTAATTTACGTGCCCGCAACATGGACTACGAAGGTGCTGAAGTCCCTCAAGGCGATCCTTGGGGTTATCGTCACCAGTTTAATATAGCCGATAGCGGTTTCGGAACCCGTGGACCACGCGTATTGAACGACCGTGCCGGTGAAGTTGGACGTACCTTGAATGTTAAAGATTTTGATTTGGAACGTGTTTTCGAAAAAGAAGGTGTTCAGATTCTACATTTATCAGGTTTGATTGGCGCATTGTCGGTCGAAACCAGTGAATTCTGTTTACAATTGGCTCGTTATGCCAAGAAAACAGGAACTCGCATTTCATTCGATTTGAATTACCGTGCTTCATTCTGGAAAGGTCGTGACAAAGAATTGCGTGAAATTTTTACCGAAATTGCTTCGGTTGCCGATATCTTGATAGGTAACGAAGAAGATTTCCAACTTTGCCTTGGAATTAAAGGTCCTGAAGCAGGTGGTAAAGGTATTGAGGCCGAAATTGAAGGCTTCAAAGGCATGATTGGTCGTGTGAAAGCTGCTTTCCCACATGCTTCAGTTTATGCTACAACATTGCGCGAAGTTATCAGTGTTAACGAACATCTATGGGGTGCTGTTATGCTTGAAGAAGAAAACTGGCATGTAATTATGCCACGCAAAATTAATGTTCTCGACCGCATTGGTGGTGGCGATGGTTTTGTAGGTGGATTGCTGTATGCTATTCTTAAAGGTTGGGAACCTGATACTTGGCCAAAATTTGGTTGGGCTTCGGGTGCATTAGCCACTACTTTCCTTACCGATTACGCACAACCTGCCGACGAAGATATGGTTTGGAGCATCTGGGGAGGAAATGCGAGAGTAAAACGCTAGATTTATTTATTATTTCGTGTTTCAGGTTTCGCGTTCACTCTAATAACGCGAAACACGAAACACAAAACACGAAACATTATGATTTACTACGAAAAAGGTTCAATAGATATCGAATTCACTTCAGAAGATTTGAAAAAAGGTCTTTTTGAAGCGTTGGAAAAGATAGGAAAGAAGTACAAGGTGCTGGCTATTCCGCCCGATTATACACGTTTGCCAAGTAGGGCAGGGGAGTTGACCGAATATGCATGGCAGTTTTATGGCGATGCTATGACTGATGTTTTGCCTGCTTTGGGAACGCACTCACCCATGACGCCTCATCAGATTGATCACATGTTTGGCTCAATGCCGGCTTCGCTAGTTCGTGAACACGACTGGCGCAATGATGTGGTAACCGTTGGATTTGTACCTGCCGAATTTGTAAAAGAAGTGTCGGGTGGTGCTGTGGAATTTCCATGGCCGGCTCAGGTAAATAAATTATTAATCGAAGGTAATTTTGATCTTATTTTGTCACTTGGACAGGTTGTGCCTCACGAAGTTGTGGGAATGGCCAACTACAACAAGAATATTTTTGTTGGAACGGGTGGGGTTGAAGGTATCAATAAAAGTCACTTTGTGGGTGCTGCTTACGGCATGGAACGTATGATGGGTCATGCTGATACACCTGTACGCCGCATTTTCAATTACGCTTCGGATAACTTTACGCAACATTTGCCTATTTTGTATGTGCAAACGGTAGTTGGTTTGGATAAATCGGATGGGAAAATAAAATGTCGTGGATTGTATATTGGTGACGATTACGAAGTGTTTACCAAAGCAGCAAAACTAGCGTTGCAGGTGAATTTTGATTTATTGGATAAACCATTGACAAAAGTGGTAGTTTACCTCGATCCAACCGAATTTAAAAGTACTTGGCTGGGCAATAAATCCGTTTATCGTACCCGTATGGCAATTGATGATGGCGGAGAACTGATTGTATTAGCTCCAGCTCTGAAAGAATTTGGCGAAGACAAGGAAATAGACCGTTTGATACGTAAATATGGTTATAAAGGAACGCCTAATACGCTGAA